>CAZKNW010000185.1:0-7739 GCA_964554035.1 uncultured Verrucomicrobiota bacterium | reverse complement strand
CAACGGACTGAGTGATGGCAACCAGGGCATGCAGGAGGAGGCCTACTACGTGACCGGTGGTTCCGAGGGCGCCAAGACCAAGAAGGTCGAGCCCGGGGCGATCGGTCCCAAGGATGCTGACATCATCTGGGTCTATGACATGATGGATGAGCTCGGTGTCTTTCCCCACAACGCCTCCAACAGCTCGCCCCTCATTCTGGATGACCTCGTCTACGTCTGCACCTCGAACGGCCAGGACTGGACGCACGTGAACATTCCTTCACCGCTCTCCCCGAGCTTCATCGCGCTCGACAAGAAGACCGGTGAACTCAATGGCGAGGACGACGCCGAGCTGGGTGAGAACATCTTCCATGGACAATGGTCCTCTCCTTCCGCCGGAAAGGTGAATGGCGAATGGCAGGTCTTCTTCGGTGGTGGCAACGGACTGATCTATGGTTTCGCCGCCAAGCCCCAGTACGACAAGGATGAGGATCTCTCCTTCCTGCGCAAGCAATGGTGGGTGCAGACCAATCCCAAGGAGCGCTTTGAGTACAAGTATCCCGATCCTGAAGGTCCCAACGAGATAAACAGCACGCCCGTCTTCTACGATGGCAAGGTCTATGTGGCCCATGGACAGGATCCCGAGCACGGCGAGGGTGTGGGCATGATGATGTGCATTGATCCCACCAAGAAGGGTGACATCACCAAGACCGGCGTGATCTGGAAGTACGACAAGATCAACCGTTCCATCTCGACGGTCTCCATCGATCCTGAATCCGGTCTCTGTTTCGTCGGTGACTTCTCTGGATTCCTGCACTGTCTTGATGCCAAGACAGGTGATGTCTACTGGGTCTATGATACCAAGGCCCACCTCTGGAGCAGCACGCTCGTTGCTGACGGACGCGTCTTCCTCGGTGATGAGGACGGTGACTTCGTGGTGCTTCCTGCGAAGAAGGACTTTGATCCCAAGAAGGATGAGCCTCTCTTCGAGACGAATCTTCAATACCCGATCTATTCCACTCCCATTGTGGCCAACGGTGTGATGTATGTTGGCACCCAGGCGCACCTCTACGCCATCCAGGACGCCTCCAAGGCGGGCCAAGGCACCGACGCGCCCGAAAAGGTCAAGATCCGCTAAGGGTTTCAGGCACCCCGCCGGCATGTTCGGTGGGGTGCCCTTTTTCAAGCCGACACCAACCAACTCATGAGCACCCCTTCCTCGAAAAAGGCATCCACCCTTGTATGGGCGGGTGTTGTTCTCGTTATCATTATCCACCAGGACTTCTGGTTCTGGGACACCTACGAACCACTGATCTTCGGCTTTGTGCCGGTGGCGCTGGCCTACCACGCCTGCATTTCGGTTTGCGCGGGCATCATCTGGGCCCTCGCCAACAAGTATTGCTGGCCGGACGACGTGGATGACATTCCGGAGATCACTGAGAGTGGCGACCACTAAGAGGAAGGACTGACAACATGCAAGAGAACAACTATACGGTCCTGATCATCATCGCCGTCTACCTCGGCCTCCTTTTGTTGCTGGGGCTTTTCAGCAGCAAGCTCTTCAAGGGAACCTCGAAGGATTACTTCCTGGCTTCACGCGGAATCGGGCCCTTCCTGCTTTTGATGTCCCTGTTCGGAACGACCATGACCGCCTTCGCGCTGGTCGGGTCCACGGGTGAATCCTACTCCGCGGGAGTGGGTGTCTATGGCAAGCTGGCATCCAGTTCAGGCATCATCCATTCGCTCTGTTTCTTTGTGGTCGGCATCAAGATCTGGTCCATGGGTGCGCGCCATGGATACATGACGCAGATCCAGTTCTTCCGCGACCGTTTCCAGTCCGACACCCTTGGGCTTCTCCTTTTCCCGATCCTGGTCGGGCTCGTGATCCCTTACCTGCTGGTGGGTGTCCTTGGCGCGGGAACGACCCTGCTTAATGTGACCAAGGGCTCCCTGCCGGGGATGTTTCCCGACACGGCAGGTGGCGTCCCTTTCTGGTTGGGTTCCGGAGTGATCTGCGTGGTGGTTCTTGTCTACGTCTTCTTCGGTGGTGTGCGTGGAACGGCCTGGGCCAATGCCTTCCAGACCATTGTCTTCATCATCCTCGGTTTCGTGACCTTCTTCATGATCGCGAACAAGCTGGGCGGTCCCGTGAATGCGACCCGCATGGTGGTTGAAAGTCACCCGACCAAGCTCCAGCGTTCGGTTCATCCTGATGACCAGAAACGCTATGACGAGGCGATGGCGGCGTTCCCGGCGAAGGAGGCCGCCTACGAGGCCAAGCTGGCTGAGTGGGAGGCGGCACCTGCTGAAACACGTGGCGATGCTCCCAAGGAAATCAAGGCGCCCAGCAAGCCGCATGGCATCTCCCAGTTGGCCTTCCTGACCTATTTCTTCATTCCCCTGAGCGTGGGCATGTTTCCCCACCTCTTCCAGCATTGGCTGACCGCGAAGAACGCGCAGTCGTTCAAGCTGGCCGTGGTGGCGCATCCGCTCCTGATCATGCTTGTGTGGGTGCCCTGCGTGCTGATTGGTGCCTGGGCCACCTCGGCAACCATTGACGGCAAGCTGGTGGTGCCTCCCGGCTTCAACCCGAATGCGGTGCTCGCCTTCATGGTGAACAAATTGACCGGTGATGTCCTGGGAGGCTTTTTGACGGCGGGTATTCTCGCCGCCATCATGTCGAGCCTGGACTCCCAGTTCCTCTGCCTGGGCAGTATCTTCACCAACGACATTTATCTGCACTACTTCGGCAAGAAGGAGATTTCAGACAAGCAGAAGGTGATGATCGGAAGGATCTTCGTGATCGTGATCGTCCTTGTGACCTACCTGCTTGCGGTGGCGATGCAGGGCACCCGGGGTGTCTTTACGCTGGGAGTCTGGTGTTTCTCCGGTTTTGCCAGCCTGTTTCCTCTGGTGGTCGGTGCTCTTTACTGGAAGCGGGCCACGCGGGAAGGTGCGATCGCCTCTGTTGTGACGATGGCCATTTCCTGGGTCTGGCTCTTTGCCAATTCCGGCTTTGGTGCGCAACGTGAATACCTCTTCCTTGGTATGATGCCAGTGGCCACGATGACCATTCTCAGTGCGGTTGCGTTGGTGGTGGTTTCCCTGATGACCAAGGCGCCGGATGAGGCCCATCTACAGAAGTTCTTCCCCAAGAAGGGCTGATCCGTTTTTCATGAACGCCCCTTGTGCTTCAAGGCACTTGGGGCAGTTTCCCAACCTGATTACGAAAACTGAACGAACCTGAAATCTATGTCACTGGAACAACAAGTTGCTGACGCAAAGGACAAGCTGAACGCCCACCTGCAGGAGATCATCAAATGGCATTTCTCACCTGAGACAGGATGCTCCTTCTGGCTCGACTGGGCGGCCAAGGCGGACTTCAACCCGCTTGAGGACGTGAAGACGGTCGAGGATCTGACCAAGTTTCCCCACTTCGATGGTGATGAATGGCTGCGTTATCTCCCGCATGAGGTCTGGGTTCCCAAGGCTTATGAGGGCAAGCCTTTCAACATCTTTGAGACGGGTGGTACCACCGGCATGCCCAAGCAGCGCATCGGTTGGGAGGACTACAAGACCGACTACAGCGCCTTCAGTGAGTCCTTGAGCGACGAGGCCTTTCCCCGCAACAGCTACTGGCTGATGATTGGTCCTACGGGGCCGCGGCGTCTGCGCCTTGCCATCGAGCATCTTGCCAACGTGCGTGACTGCTCCTGTTATTTCGTGGACCTGGATCCACGCTGGGTGAAGAAGCTCATCTCCTCCGGGCAATATGACCAAGCCAAGGCCTACATGGAGCACGTGGTGGATCAGGCCATGATCATCCTGAAAAACCGCAAGGTCTCCGCACTGTTCACCACACCCAAGTTGCTTGAGGCGCTCAGTGAAAAGACGTCCATTCCGGAGGCCGGCATCAAGGGCGTGTTCGTCGGAGGGACATCGATGGATCCCCAATACACGCGCTTCCTGATCGAGGAGGTCCTTGAGGATGAGGTTGGCTTTGTTCCCACCTACGGAAACACCCTCATGGGCCTGGCCCAGAGCCTTCCCGTGACGGCTGAAAGCGGTTTTGAGGTTACCTACCATGCTCCCCAGCCCCGTGCCTTGCTGCGCGTGGTGAATCCGGACAAGACCGACGAGGAGGTTGAGTATGGCGAGTGGGGTCGTGTTGAACTCACCACGCTTACCAAGGAGCTTTTCATGCCTCGCTTCCTTGAGCGTGACGAAGCCAAGCGGACCAAGCCTGTCGAGAAGTTTCCATGGGATGGCGTCTCCGGTGTGCGCCCGTTCGGTGCCATGGAAAAGAAGATCGTTGAAGGGGTTTATTGATCCCTGTGACTTGCGCCTGTCCCGGTATTCCTGATCGGGACAGGCTTTTCTTTTGCAAGTTCCTCTGAACACTATTGCCCCAAAAGCAGTCGTAATCATTCCGTGCACGCCCCGCCCGACATTCAGCCCGTCTTCGCCTTTGACTACCAGCCACGCACGCGCCTGGTTTTTGGCTGTGATATGGTGGGCCAGGTAGGGGAGCTTGCAAAATCGATAGGTGGCAAACGTGTGCTGCTGGTGACGGACCCCGGAATCGTTGCAGCCGGTCATGCCCAGCGGGTGGACGATGCACTCAGGGCTGAGGGACTGGTCGTGGCGCGCTTTGATGAGGCAAGGGAGAATCCCACTACGCGCTGCGTGGATGAATGCCTCAAGGTCGCCCGTGAGGCGGAGGTGGACATGATTGTGGGCCTGGGGGGCGGAAGCAGCATGGACACCGCCAAGGGCTGCAATTTCATCTACACCAATGGAGGCCGCATGCAGGACTATTGGGGTGTCGGCAAGGCCACCAAGCCCATGCTCCCTCTGATCGCCATTCCCACTACGGCTGGGACGGGATCCGAGTGTCAGTCCTTTGCCTTGATTGCCGACGAGGAGACCCATGCCAAGATGGCCTGCGGAGATCCCAAGGCGGCCCCGGCTATTTCCATCCTGGATCCCGCGCTGACCGTTTCCCAGCCCCGCAAGGTCACCTGCTGCACCGGGATTGATGCCATTGCCCATGCCGTGGAGACGGCTGTGACGAGGAAACGCAACCCCATCTCCACCGTGTTCTCCAAGGAGGCCTTCAAGCTCTGTGTTCAGGGCCTTCCCAAGGTGCTGGAGGATCCGGGCGATATCGAGGCGCGTGGCCAGATGCTTTTGGGTGCCGCCTATGCGGGAACGGCGATTGAAAACAGCATGCTGGGTGCGGCGCATTCTGCCGCCAATCCGCTGACCGCCCATTTTGGAACCATCCATGGTCAGGCGGTCGGGCTGATGCTTCCCCACGTGGTGAAGTTCAATTCGGAGGATATTGAAGCGAAGCAGGCCTATGCCGAACTGGCCTCAGCTGCCGAGATCGCCAAACTGCGCGATGGTCTGGATGCGGCGGTCGACTCGCTGGTGGACCACCTGGAGAAACTTCTCGATCTGACGGACATGCCCAAGACGATCTCGGCCGCCGGCGGAAACGGAGAGATCATTCCCACACTTGCCGAGGAAGCCTCAAAGCAGTGGACCGCCAATTTCAATCCGAGATCGGTCGATGCATCGGATTTTGAGCGACTGTATACAGCTGCTTTCTGATCGGCTTTCCCCTGATCTTCCCTCGACAAACTTCGCCCTCCACGGAATGATGGATGGCGATGAACACCCCTTCTTCCTCCAAACGGATTTCCCGTCGTGGTTTCGGCAAGACAGCCGGTGCGGCAGCAACGGCGGCATTTGGTTTCCAATTCATCCCCAGCCATGCCTGGGGCAAGCTCACCAAGCCCACGGTTGCGGGCATCGGGGCGGGCGGCAAGGGCAAGACGGACATCTACCAGTCCGAGGCGGCTGGGTTCGAGGTCGTGGCGCTTGTCGATACGATTGATGCCACGAAGAACCTGGAAGCCAAGGGCCGCTACAAGAGCATGGCCGAGGTTCGTGGCAAGTATCCGAAGGTGAAGTTCTACACGGACTATCGTGAGATGTATGCCGAGATGGGCGACAAGATTGATGCGGTTGTTGTCTCCACGCCGGATCATCATCACTTTCACTCCTCCGCCATGGCCATGAAGGCCGGCAAGCATGTCTATTGTCAGAAGCCCCTGACCCATGGCATCTGGGAGGCACGCAAGATGGCCGAGCTGGCACAACGCACGGGCGTGAAGACCCAGATGGGCAACCAGGCCCATGCCAACGACCACATGCGTCGCTGTGTGGAGCTGATTCGTGCAGGCATCATTGGAAAGGTGACCGAGGTGCATGCCTGGACCAACCGGCCCATCTGGCCCCAGGGCTTTGGCAAGGCGCCTTCGAAGGAGCCGGTGCCGGAGTGGCTGGATTGGGAGCAGTGGATCGGCCCGGCGCAATGGGTGGATTACAGTGCCAACATCGCCCCGTTTTCTTGGCGTGGCTGGTGGGAATTTGGAACAGGTGCGCTGGGTGACATGGCCTGCCACATCATGGACATGGGTTACTGGGCGCTGATGCCGGGTGCCCCACGCAGCGTGAAGGCGGAGCAGCAGGGTGCCACCGAGCTTTCACCTCCGATCAATTCCAAGATCGTCTGGGACTTTGCACCGAGCGACTACACGGACAAGGGCGGCTTCAAGTACTACTGGTATGATGGTTACATCGATGCCGAATTCGACCGGGAGAAATGGACGCTCAAGAAGAACAGCAAGGAATACAACCATCCCGACCAGGACGTGCTGCAGGGTGAGGACTTCCAGAAGTACGGAAGTGTCATCATCGGCACCGAGGGAAGGATGTTCTTCAACCGTGCCCGCAATACCTGGGTCGTGAAGACCTCAAGCAAGGTCGACGGATTCGAGTGGCCCGAGCCTTCCCTCCAGCGCGCACGGAACCAGGACAACTATGTGGAGTGGTTCGATGCGGTCACGGGCAAGATCGACCAGGGTGCCTCCCACTTCGGTCACGCAGGCCCCTTCACCGAGACGGTCTTGCTGGGGGTGCTGGGCCAGAGGGTTCCGGACACCAAGCTCATGTGGGACTCCAAAAAGCTTGAGGTGAAGGGCCGTCCCGAGCTCAAGAAATTCATCCAGCGAGACTATCGCAAGGGCTGGGAGATCGAGGCCTAGGTCCGCAATGGGTTTGAACGATCGGGCGGATCCTCAAGGTCCGTCCGATTTTTTTTGAATGGCCAGTGAACCGGAATACTTCTCGAAGCAGGTGGCGGATGCACGCCGCTGGTTCGTGGAACTGCCCAAGCCGTCCGAACAGGGATTGGTGGTGGTCAGCATAGGCAGTGAACGATGCCTTCCTGACTACGTGGTCGAGCGCAGGGACTTTGGATTTCACTGCGTCGAGTTTGTCGCCAAGGGTGAGGGAAGGCTCGTGATGAACGGAACGGCGCACGACCTGAAGCCCGGGGTGGCCTTTTCCTATGGTCCGAATGTCCCGCATCGCATCGAGAATGAGAGCGGCCGACCGATGCAGAAGTACTTCATCGATTGTGGAGGGCGTAGGGCGGGGGGGCTCTTTGAGAGTCGCGGACTGGGAGGTGGTTCCGTGGTGCGTGTCAGGAATGTCGGGGAGGTGACCGAGGTCTTCGAGATGATCCTGTCCAACGCCATGAACGAATCCCAGCACAGCCAGGAGATCTGCGCCTCACTGGTGGATGTGCTCCTGCTCAAGATCGTCGAGCAGAAGACCGGGGCAGGGGAATCTGAAGCCCGTGCCTGGGCAACCTATGATCGTGTCCGGCGCCTGATGCAGGAGCGCTT
>CAZKNW010000184.1:0-7742 GCA_964554035.1 uncultured Verrucomicrobiota bacterium | reverse complement strand
CTGTCGGCAATGAAAGGAAACAGGTGCGATATTTGGCAACTCAATCCCAGAACGGGAGTGAAGACGGACCCCATCGAGTACTCAGATCTCAAGAACATCAACCTCTCCAGCCCCAAGGTTGGCCCTGGCGAGGACTGGGTTTTCCTCATCCAGACCAAGCTTGAAGGCGTGAAAGAAAGCTCCGCAAAGAAGGAGGATGAAGGAAAGACATCGGTCAAACCCGCTCCCGGATCCTCTGAATCCAAGGCACCCTAGAGCATGGGGCCGATCACCAGAGCCACTACGGACATCAGCTTCAGGAGAATGTTCAGTGATGGACCTGAGGTATCCTTAAGAGGGTCTCCCACCGTGTCACCCACCACCGCTGCCTTGTGCGGCTCGGAACCCTTGCCGTATTCAACCCCATTGATCGTCAAACCCTCCTCAAACATCTTCTTGGCATTGTCCCAGGCGCCACCGGCATTGGATTGAAACAGGGCCATCAGGACCCCGCTGACGGTAACACCGCCGAGAAGCCCCCCTAGCGCCTCCGCACCATTCATATGGAACGCCTTGAAACCAAACCCCACCACCACCGGGGTCAGGACTGCCAGAAGCCCGGGAGCGACCATCCTTCCTATGGCGCTGGTGGTGGAGATCTCCACGCACTTTCCGTATTCGGCCTTGCCGTCAGCCGCATCGAAGATGGCACGATCTTCGTCTGAAAGCTCGTCCCGGCCCTTCTCCGGGTTTCGCTTCATGACTTCAAGAGCAGCAGCCAGCTCTGGAATTTCATGAAATTGCCGGCGCACCTCCTCAATCATTGAGCGTGCGGCCCCTCCGACCGCCTTCATCGCGAGGGCAGAAAACAGGAAAGGCAGCATGGCTCCAACAAAAAGGCAGGCCATCACATAAGCCTTTGCGATGTCGATGCCCTTGATGCCTGCCGAAGTCATGTAGGCCGAAAAGAGAGCCAGAGCCGTCAACGCGGCTGAACCGATGGCAAACCCCTTGCCGATTGCCGCGGTGGTGTTGCCGACGGCATCCAGTTTGTCCGTTCGCTTGCGGACTTCCGGATCAAGGTGGGCCATTTCGGCGATACCACCCGCATTGTCAGAGATAGGACCATAGGCATCCACGGCCAGCTGAATGCCCGTGATCGAGAGCATGCCTACGGCGGCAATCGCAATACCGTAGAGTCCGGCCAACTGGTAGGTGACGATGATCGCTGCCGCGATGATCAGGATCGGCCAAGCCGTCGAGACCATACCCACACCCAGCCCCGAGATGATATTGGTGGCGCTGCCCGTGATCGACTGCTCAGCAAGTTCCAGCACAGGCTTCTTGTGGGTGCCCGTATAGTACTCGGTTATCATACCAATCGCCAGACCGACACCCAGCCCCACCACCGTGGAAAAAAAGACGCCGTTGGAAGTGATCTCCACCCCCTGAAAGGTCCAACTTGCTGGAAGTATGAAACGAATGATGAAAAAGGTCGTCAGGACCATGAGGACCGCTGCCGTCAGCTCACCCGTATTCAAGGCCTTCTGAGGATCCCCGCCCTCACCCGTCTTCACGAAAAACGTACCGATGATCGATACGATGATTCCAGCGGCAGCAATGAAAAGTGGAAGCAGAACGGCGGAAAGCCCCCCGAAGGAATCCTCGAAGCCGGTGCATCCAATAAAGGTCGCCCCAAGAACCATGGCTCCGATAAGGGATCCTACATAGGACTCGAAAAGATCGGCTCCCATGCCTGCCACATCCCCCACATTGTCCCCCACATTGTCGGCGATGGTGGCCGGGTTGAGTGGATGATCTTCTGGAATCCCTGCTTCAACCTTGCCGACCAGATCCGCACCCACATCCGCAGCCTTTGTGTAGATACCGCCGCCCACCCTCGCAAAAAGTGCGATTGACGAGGCACCAAAGGAAAACCCCGTGATCACAGTGATCACCCTCGAAAGGTCCCAGTCCATGCCTCGATAGAGGATGAACAGGCTCCCGAGCCCGAGCACACCCAGTCCCACCACTCCCATTCCCATGACGCTTCCTCCTGTAAAGGCGACCTGAAGCGCCTGGCCCATTCCCGAACGGGCCGCGTTGGTGGTCCTGACATTGGCCTTGGTCGCCACCTTCATGCCGATGAATCCGGCAAATCCCGAGCAGAAGGCTCCAAGGACAAAGGAAAAAGCCACCAAGGGATGCGAGAGATCCGACATGCTTCCCTGGATTGCGAGCAGGACCGCCACGACCCCTACAAAAATGGCCAACACGCGATACTCTGCCTTGAGAAATGCCATCGCCCCCTCTTGGATATAGGCGGCGATCCTTTTCATCCTTTCCGTTCCGGGATCCTGGGCCTCAACCCACTTGCTTTTGACGAAGGTGTAGACAAGCGCGGCTACGCCGGCAAGCGGGATGCAGTAGATAAGAGTGTCCATAGAGGTCTTTTGGAAATTAACCACTCTTTTCCAATGTGCCCCCACCTTGCAAGCGCCGAATGCCCCCTCGCTCAAAGGAAAAAAGCGCGGCTGCCCATGCCGCGCTTTTTCTTTTACCCTGACCTCATCGGGCACCGACGCCCGACAAGGATCTTACCCTGAAAGAAATCCTAGTTGAAGACGACCTTCATCTGGCGGTCCAGCCGCGTGAACATCAGTGTCCTCCTGATGTGCTCACTCGAGATCACCGCCTCGACCCGACCATTCCTCGTCTTCACCCTCTTGACCAGTGTCACCATGAAGTTCAGGCCTGCCGAATCCACGATCCGCGCATCCGTCAACTCGAGCTTGATGTCTTTCCAGTCCGGCGACACTGCCTTGTCGGAATCAAGAAGGGCGTCCACTTCCTTCCTGAAGGAATCGACGTTGGTGCTGACCACATCGTTCGGAAAATAAAGTGTAAGACGTCCGCTGGTTTTTTCGAAGACGTGTTTCATATGCACTGCCTTTTAATCGGTCTCAGGAGCAGAAAGTTGATCGAATTTTCTCACAATGCCCGATGATGTCGAAATCGAGTGTCAGGAGAGCCCCTTTGCGCTCCACTTCCACCCTGTCCGGAATCTCCCTGATCAGGATCAACCCGCAATGCCTCATCAATGCATCATCCTCGAGCAGCTCGGTATTCCTCAAGAATTCATCCTCGTATCCGGCACCCGAATCCTCGACCCGGACCCGAAGCGTCAGGGTCTCGGGACGATAGGCCACCTGAAAGCTGCAAGTCAGGCCGGCGTCGGCATGGCATCCGTGCTTCATGGCGTTCAACACGGCTTCCCTTGAACAGAGGAGGACATCATCCATGATGGACTCGGAATAGGAAGGAAGTGAGAAGGAAAGACTTCTCTTCCACTCCTGCTGAAGTTCGTCAATCGATGCCGCCTGATCGCCATTATAATTGGCAACGATCAAGGGAAAGAAGCCTTCCCTCTCATCGGGCTGTAAGGAGAGATCCATGCGCATCAGCAGGATGTCATCCCTTGAATGCGGGATCACCTTCTCCTCGAGGTCGGCCTGGTCCGAATGGAGAAGCCTGTAGGCAAGGGAATGAGGCAAGACACCACATTCGTCGGCACAGTCCACCAGGCCATCACTCCACAACAGCAGGTGCCCCCCGTCCTCGAAGGCATGCCGGATGACCTCCGTCTCAGGGTCATCAAACCAACCAAGGGGTGGAGAACCGGTTCCAAGTTCCAGACTGAAACCATTCGCAGACGTGAGCGTGGGACAGGGACTGCCGTTGTTCATGACCGACAGACGAACCGACTCCCTGTCGATCTCGACCCCACAAACTGCGATGGAGATCTGGATCGAGGAATTGAGTCCCGGAGCCTTAGCATCCGCACCCCATTCCTGAATGAGGAACCGGTTGACGTGATCCAGAAGGCCTCGAATTTCCATTCCGTGCCAGGTCAGCCCCCTGACAAGGCCCTTGAAATAGGCAGAAAGGTAGGCCGCCGTCAGATCATGCCCAGAGACATCCGCCATCAAAAGGCATTCCCTCTGATCCTTCAGTTGAAACGTTGAAATGGAGTCTCCTCCGGCCAGCGAATGAGGGTGGTAATAAATACGGAGGTGATGAAGTGACTGCAGACGGTGCATGCCCAACATCTGATAGAGGGTGTCCCCGACCCGGTCTGCCTGTCGCTCCACCTCGGCTAGGCGTCTTCTTTCCATTGTGGACGTGACCGCCTTAGAGATCGATTCCTTCAGGGTCGCGAGGCTTGCAGGCTTGTCGAGGTAGGCACTTGCACCCTGCTTGAGGGTCATCTCGACCACTTCCTTGTCTCCTTCACCGGTCAGGATTATTGTGGAGAGGGTCCTGTCCCTGTCCTGCAGCCAGATCAGGAGTTCAAGACCGTTTCCATCCGGCATTCGATAATCAGTGAGAACGCAGGCGAAGCTTTCCGCCCCATCCACCAATATCCTCGTTCTTGCCGAGTCCACCGAGGTCGCAGGAACGGCATCGTAGCCAAGCCGGTTCACCGAAGCCTTGAGCAGCTTCAGGGATACCGGATCATCATCAACCGTCAGAACAAGCTTGGGGAGAATTGGGGCAGACTCGTACATCTGGATCGTAAATCATGAAATCGACAGCCCGGGCACTTTCATCAAGATGAAATCGTCTGGTTCCCTTCCGGCTCCTTCCAGATAAAGAAATTCCCCGCATCTGCCGTGTGTAGGCAGGCTCCGAAAATCCGTGTCTCAGTAGTCTGAATGAATCACATACGTTGGATTCGGTAGCCTGTGGCATCACGAACAGTGCAGGGAATAAAATCAACCAACAGCCAACACTGTCTGGACAGTCACCAGCACAAGGCCTTCTTTACTGTCCAACAAGGATTATCGGACCTTTCAGGAAGAACTTGAGGCTTTTTCCGAATTCTTATTGGATTTTTGGAATTTCCTGCAAATCAAGAGACTTGATTCGTTTTTACAACAATATCATCATTTACAGGCTGTCAGAGGCCTTGGGAGGTTTGGAGGCTTGAATAGACATCAGGCAGCCACGTCCCAACAGACATGAAAACCACCATGAAGAAGATCGTTTTTTCCATTCTGGTCGCCGCCTTCGTTCTGCCGGCCCAGGCGCAATTGAATTCCAACGAGGCCCTTGGGGGAGCCGTTCTCGGCGGTCTCCTCGGAGGGGTCATTGGTCACAACAACAACCGCAAGACGGCCGAAGGCGCCGCCATCGGGGCCGGCGCCGGTCTCCTGCTGGGCACCATCGCAGGTCAGGAGCGCCGCAACCAGGGATACTACAACACCCAGGTTCCTGTTCCGTCCTATCCTGCCTATCAGTCCAGTTCCCTCTACTACCCGCCGTCTTACTCCCAACCCATCCAACAACATGGTGGCCTGTTTTCGAGGAATGTCAGTGGCAGGCCCAACTACGCCATTACAGGCGCAGCCCTTGGTGGCATCGCGGGAGGCGTGATCGGGCACAACAACAACCGCAAGACGGCCGAAGGCGCGGCCATTGGAGCGGCCGCCGGACTGCTTCTGGGAGGGGTTGCAGAGCAGGATGCACGTCGTCGCGAGGCATCCACCTACTTCTCTCCCCGGATTTACCAGACACCGGTCGTAACCCAACCCGTGGTCACCCAACAGGCGGCCTACCCTTCCGCCACCCTGTTCGCCCCCGGCACACAGGCTACCAGCCAGCAACAGCCGACCTCGGTCACCATCATCAACAACTACTACAGTGGCAGCACCCTTGGGGGTGGCGCGAATTCACTGTTCGGTCGTTGATCCTTTGATTTCCCAATAAACAACCAACCAAAATACCTACCTATTCAGAAGCCAAGCTCCCAATGAAAGCCAAACAAGCTGCCAAGACAATACTGGTCCTTACCACCACGGCCATCACGATCGGCTGTGGATCCACCGGTGTTCAGAATCCCTCCGGTGTTCCCGTAACCGAAATGAGGGCGGACGAGCGCGGATTTGTTGCCGGGACCGGAGTGGAATCGCAGGATCTTGTCGCCGTCACCGACAAGATGGCCCGGAGCATCCTTTCCATTCCCGAGATTGCCAATTCCCAAGGAGTGCCCCGTGTCGTCCTTGACCCGGTCATCAACAACACCCGCTTTCCCATCAACAAGGACATCTTTCTCACACGCATCAGGGTCATGTTGAATTCGAAGGCGGCCGGAAAAGTACGTTTCCTCGCAAGAAACCGCATGGGCACTCTCGAGAGGGAGCAGGAACTCAAGCAGCAGGGCCTCGTGACCAGCAACACCGATCCCAACGCGGTCACCTTCAAGGGTGCCGACTTCTTCCTGACCGGGAAGCTTGAGGGACACTCCACGCGCACCTCACAGGGATTGAGCGACTACATCCTCTACACCTTCCAGCTCATCGAGGCCTCCACCAGTGACATCGTCTGGGAGGATTTCGCTGAGATCAAGAAGCAGGGTCTGGAAGACGCGGTTTATCGTTAAGCCCCATCACCTGCAACAAAAGGGATACTGCCATGAAGACCATCCGACTTATTGCTTCCGCCATTGCGATCGCCATCTTCACGGGATGCGCAACCTATGCTCCTCCACCTCCCCTCTCCAACACCGGAAACCCACTCATTGACGGACGCGTCTACATTGAACAGGGACCCGAGAAGGACCGGGTGAAGTGGCAATATCAGACCGGACTCGCCGCGATGCGCCGTGGTCTCAATGACGAGGCAAAACAGCATTTCGACGCAGCGATCCTCTCCATCGGCGGCATTCTCGCCGGTGATGAGGATGCCAAGCGCGCACGTCAGATGACCGTCGCTGAGGATACCAAGGACTTCATCGGTGAACCCTATGAACGTTGCATGGCCTACTACTACCGGGGACTTCTCTACTGGATGGACGGGGAACCCGACAACGCCAGGGCCTGCTACAAGAGTGCACTCCTGGCCGACGCCGATGCCGAGAACAAGGAATACGCGGCCGACCTTGTGATTCCGGAGTATCTGAGCGGCTTCGTGAACAAGCGCTATGGCAGCGACGGGTCTGACAACCTGAAGGCAGCAAAGGAAATCTCGCGCTTCGATCTGCCTGAACCGTATCCCGTAAGCAACAATGTCATCGTGTTTGCCGAATACGGCAACGGCCCGGTCAAATGGGCGGAAGGACAGTATCGCGAGAAACTGAAGTTCAAGGAAGGCGCCCAGGGCCCACGCTCCGCTCGTCTCAAGATAAACGGGCAGACCATCACCCTCCCTCCCTTTGATGACCTCTTCTTCCAGGCGACCACACGCGGAGGACGCGTCATGGATCACGTTCTGAAGAACAAGGCCGTCTTCAAGGAGAACACGGACAACATCGGCAATGCCGCTCTGATGTCCGGTCTTGCACTGGCTGGAGCGGGAGGTGACACGGGTGCCATCGGGGCGGGGCTCGCTGCGGCTGGCTTCCTCTTCAAGGGCCTTTCCGGATCCACCACCCCGGCTGCCGACACCCGGATGTGGACCAACCTTCCCCAGTATCTTTCCTTCACCACCCTGAGACTGTCTCCAGGCCAGCATGAGGCCACCATCGAGTTTCTCGCTGCCGACACCTCCATCATGGGTGGACTCACCCGGACCGTTACCATCAACGTCCCCCAAACCGGAGATGCGGTGGTCTTCCTTTCTGACAAACTCGCGGAACCGCCGGCTCCTGAACCCGTCGCAGCCCCCGCAAACCTTCAAGCCAATCCGTCATGAAAAAACTATTCCTACTCGCCATTCTGAGCACGCCCATCCTCTTTGCAGGATGCAATTCAGGTGGAGCCAAG
>CAZKNW010000183.1:0-7775 GCA_964554035.1 uncultured Verrucomicrobiota bacterium | reverse complement strand
GAGGCCGAACTCAAGAACCCACTGCCTTGGGACATCATTCCGGAGGAGAAGCTGGAACAGGCCGGCATCACCTTTGAGAAGATGCATGAAGTGGACAAGCTGGTGTCCCCCCTCCAGGAACGCCTGGCGCAAAGGGTCGAGAAGGACCAGGACTGGAAGTATGTGCTGGAGGACATCGAGCGCTACAAGGAACTCAAGGCCCGCAAATACGTGACTCTGAACGAGGAAAAGCGCATCCAGGAGCAGAAGGACATCGAGGACATCAACGACAGCCGCCGCAAGGAAATCAATGAGCGGAAGTTCCCCACCTTCACCCGCTACTCACTGACCCTGAAGAATGTTTCCGAAGACAAACTCCCGGAGCCCAAACAGGCCACCGACATCATCGAAGTGGAAGAAGATGAGGACGGCCTGGTTGAAAAGGAAGAGGAAGGCGAGGAGGAAGAGGAACCCATGCCTGTCGTGGACGTCGGCATGAAGGAAGCCAAGCGGATCCTCCTCGACATGTTGAGCCTGCTTTCCACCAAGCCTGCTGTCGCCACCAACAGGGATTGAAGTAACCGTTCCGGATTTTCCACGGGCCCATCCCGTTCGCGGGGTGGGCCTTTTTTATTCCTCACCCAGGTATCGCATCCGGATCGATTTCCATTCCTCCGACTCAAGGATCTTCAGGATCGCCACGTTGAGGCGATCCCGATGGACGCTGCCCGAGGGAAGGGCAAGGCTGTAGGACTCGGAAGAAAGCCTGTCGGGGGCCACCTCAATCTCACCCGGATGCTCCTCGGAAGCCAGATACAGGAGGATGGGCCGGTCATAAAGAAGGGCATCCGCCCTGTCCCCCTTCACCGCCGCCACCGCCTGGTCCAGATCATCAAAGGTGATGGTCAGCCAGCCGGACCTTCGGGCCATCTGCTGCCCCGTGGAACCCTCGATCACCGCAAGGCGTATCGAGGAGACATGCCTCGACTTGAGCATGTCCTGACCAAGTTGCTGCACCGTGAGTGCGGTCGCGATGGCAGCCGTAAGGCCTGACACGATGAGAATACTGGCAAACATCCAGATGAGCCCCACGACGCGTCCACCAAGTGTGATCGGCGACTTGTCCCCGTATCCCACCGTCGTCATGGTGACAGCAGACCACCAGAAACCGTTTCCCAGACCTTCGGCCGTACTTCCTCCAAACTGTTCCTGGTTCTTCCTGCGTTCGAACCACCACATGGCCACCCCTGCGCCGGCGATCACGACGGCGAGCGCACTGACGGCTTGAAGAAACTCGATGGTGAACAGGCGCTTCAGGCCACCAAAGAACGAGTTGGAACTGCTGGTCTTGTACGCCAGTCCGAGACCTGAGGGGAAGTAGGGATGGGTGAAGTCCATCACCGATTCGCGATCCGCATTGGCCGTGATCGCCGCCGCGGCCATGTCCACACCACCCTGCTCCACCTTCCTGAGCATCTCTTCAAGGGTCGCCTCCTCGAATTCCATGGTCAGGTTGGCCTCCTTTTCCAGAAGGTCTAGGAATTCCATGGTCAATCCGGTCCAGGAGCCGTCCACATCCTTCATGACGAAGGGAGGCGCCTCCTTGGTGGCGACGGTAAGCTTCAGGGGTTCCGACTCCTGACCGAGCAGCGATCCAACGCCCAGGAGCCACAGCAACAGGTGTGGCTTGATCTTCTTCATTTCGAGTCAGTGGATTCCTCCGGCTTGTTGCCCTGGAGAAGTTCCTTCGGAAAGCTCCGGATATGCAGATCCCTCTGAGGAAAGGCGATCTCGAGTCCCGCCTTCTTGAATTCCTCGTTGATCCGGGAGTGGATCTCCGTGATGACAACAATCCGGTTGTCCAGGTTGGGAAGGTAGCACCTCATCACGAGATTCAAGCTGTTGTCACCGAATCCCTCGAATGAGACCAGGGGAGCCGGATCCTTCAAAAGCAACGGATGCTCATTGGCAACGCGCTTCATGGTCGCAAGGGCCTTCTCAACGTCACCGCCATAGGCTAGCCCGACCGAGACCACAAACCGATTGATGTTGTCGGTCAGGGTCCAGTTCAGCAACTGGCCCGTGACAAACTCCCGGTTGGGGACGATGAACTCCTTCCGATCCCAGTCGGTGATCGTGGTGGCACGGATCTTGATCTTGCTGACCTTGCCCGTGACGTTGCCCACCGTGACGAAATCACCGATCCGGATGGGACGCTCAAAGAGCAGGATGAGACCCAAAACGAAGTTCGCGAAGATCTCCTGCAGACCGAAACCGATGCCAAGGGAAACCGCCGCCGCCAGCCACTGCACCTTCTCCCAGGAGATGCCGATGGCTCCAAAGGCGCCGATGATGCCGATGACCGTCACCCCATACTTGCAAAGCGTGGTGATGGCATAACCTCCTCCTGACGGAACCTTCAGGTAGCGAAGCAGGGTCAACTCGAGGAAGCCCTGGAGGTTTCGGCTGATCATCACCATCAGGGAAAGAATCAAGGCGGCAAGTCCAAGATCCGCCACGGTGATCGGCTTGAGCACCTTTCCTGCAGGAGTCTTGGATGCCACATCTGCAGTCGCCACATCCGGGTTCAGGACATCCCCCATCAGTCCGCCAACCGATTCCTCATCCGTAAGGATCTCTGGGGAGACCTCCACATGCCAGACAGGCACCTTGTCGAGGACGTTGAGTGCCGGAAGGATGTCCACCCAGACGCCCCACAAGCCGCCGATCAGCCCAACGAGCAGGAACATCTGGATCAGGCTCTGCGTCTGCGCCTTCACCTCGTCAAGATTGACGAGGTTGGTCGGCCCGGGAATCTCTTCGGATTCCCCCTTCTCCTTGGCCTCTTCCCGCTTCCTCTCCAGTTCCTCCTTCGCCATTTTCCGGCGCTCGAGGTAGAACCAGCGGAACAGGACCGCCGCAGCCAGGAGGATCACGAGAATGACCCAGATCGAGTTGATGAGGCGCCATGCAAGCTGCTCGGCGGTGTAATGAAAGCCCACCAGGGATGCCACAGCCAGGCCCAGCGGCGCCACGAACGCCATCATGTGCCTCGCGGATCGCCAACGTGTCCGCTTCTCATGATCACCGCGGGTCGGCTGGAGGCCTGTCTCAGGGTGCAGGATCCTGTGAAAGTAGATGGACATCGCCATCATGCCCGCCAGGAAGGTCAGACGCGCCTCCAGGCCTTCCCGCTGCAGTTCCGCTGCGAAGGTGACCAGGAACAGGAGCGGGAGGATGGTCGGCATGAACCACCAAGTGTTTCTCCGGATGATCTTCACATTCCCCTCCGGCCAGAAGAAATGGGCCTGGGCCAGCCCTTGGGGCCTGCAGACGCCTCGATAGAAGTCGAAGGTGAACATCACCATGGCCGTCACAGTGAAGGCCTGTCCGAGGGCCTTGTTGAAGGAACCTTCCGCCTCGAATCCTTTGAGGTGCATCCCGATGCCCCAGAGGATGACCGGGATGGGGGCGGCAAGCAGCAGGGTCAGGGCAAAGGCCTTCAAGGTGGAAAGGATCATCACCGACTCGCCACCGTCGTAGCCGATTCCCAGATCCTTGATCCTCTTGCGCACCCAGCGGGAAGGAACCGTAACAGCCGCCAGCACCGCCAGCCAAAGCAGCGTTCGCGATGGGATCTGGATGACCGTATCCACGAAGCGGTTACCGGCCCCGAGCCAGTTGTCGGGAATCATCAAACTGCTGAGTGCGGTCAGCTCGCCCTTGACCGCCTCAAAACTGATCGGGCTGGAACTGCGGATCCACAGGACCCGTTCCTCGATGTAGGTCCGAAACTCGTCAGCCTCCGTCATGAGCCTCAGTTCGGAACGGTTGGCTTCCAGCTGGAAACCGGCAAGCGTACGGTAGCCCGAAATCAGCTCGTCCACGTAATCACGCCGGGACTTCAGGAGCTCGTTCACGGCCTTTCCGATCTCCGACAGGCGCTCTTCCTCCAGATCGGGGGAATCCTCAAGCTGGTCGAGAACGGATTGTACACGGGCCTCCAGCGACAGGATGGCGTCCTTCTCATCACGAAGTCCCACTGCCTGATCTGGACCTCTGAAAGGGATTTCTGACGTTCACGAATTCCCTCCCTCATGTTGCCCGTCCTCAGGATCGAGCCCTTCTGTCTTCGGAGCAGCTTGCCGATCGAGTCCGACATCGCCCCCCCCCAACGCCTCGTTGTTGGAAACACGCTCCCTGAGATTACGGAACTCATTCTCGATGTTGGAAAGACGCTTGGCGGCGGACTCCTGCTCCGTGGAGGTGGAATCAATCCGTCCGTTGAGTTCGATCAGCTCCCGGGCATACTCACTGTTCTGCCTGACAAGCTGCTCGAGGGTCGGGTGGGTACCTTCGAGGATCTTCGCATAGGCCGCCTCCTGCTGGTTGGCCTTGCGGACGACCTCGGCCGATTCGACCTTTCGCTGCTGCTGGATGGCATCCTTTACCAATTCCACCCTCCGGGTCAGTTCAACCACCTTTTCCGCCTGGGCATCCCTCTGCCCACTCAGCAACGCCGCCGTCGCATCATAGGCTGACAGCTCCTTCTCCAAGGCCTGGATCTCCATGCGACGGGACTGGCGACGGACCTGGAGAAGCAGCTTGCTGGCAACGCAGAGCGCCGCCTTTCCATCCTCGGGCCGCATGGAAGCCAGATCCTGCTCGATCTGGTCCAGCAATTCCCGGGCCCTGGCCATCTGCTGTGGAACCTCAACCTGTCTCCCTGCCCGACGGGTGGGCTCCTCCTCAAGTTCCGCCAGTCGGTTTTTCGCCGTCGAAAGCTCCGCCTCCAGCTTCGCCTGGATGGGCACCAACTGATCACTGTTCTGTCCGTCGGGCACGGACCAGTTCTTCGAATCTCCCTCGTCCTTCCCGAGGACTTCGAGAAGCCCGCGTGCGGCTGCGATGGCCTCCTCATGCTCCTTTGCCCGGGCGGCAAAGGCATCCCGACTGTTCACAAAGGCAAGAACCTGGTTCAAGATCTCCTTGAGCTGCGACTGTTCGTCCCCGGACAAACCCGCCATGGCATCCACCGTCCCCAGGCTCCCCTCCACCATGGAAGCCGTCAGGTTGGTAGAGGAAAGCATCTGCGAAAGGATTGAATCCGCCCTTGACGCGGATTCAGCACCGATGCTCCGCCAAATCATGGGCAGGACTGCAACCTGGAACAAGAAGAGGAGCATCCACCCGATTCGGCGGCATCCATGAACATCCATTTTCATACTTTGAAAGACCCCATCCGGACTAACGGACAGCTTCCGTTTCGTCGACGAGAAACCGTTCCGCAGCCCAGTCCGCATACTTCATTCCCGTTTTGGTGAGGCGAAACACCTCATCCGTCTGCTCCGCATGTCCCAACCGGACGAGTTCCGACATCACGGGCTGCCAAGATGCCCCAAGGTCGCGCCCGGTCACCCCCTTGAATTCGTCAAAGCGCCAACCGACATTCATGCGCATTCCGATCCCGGCAACCTCACCCGCCTTCGCATACCCGGAAAGCTCATCCACAGATTCGATCGGACGCTTGCCTTTCTCGACCAGGCTGCACCAGGCTTCGGTATTGGACCAGTTCCTGGTCCGGATTCCACGCTCATGTCCCGCCGCAGCCGGCCCGAGGCCGTAGTAGTCTCCTCCCCTCCAGTAATTCACGTTGTGGCGGCAGGCGCAGTCCGGAACCTGGTCACGGGGACATTCACCTCCGCGATGCCTTGCAAAGTTGGCGACCTCATATTGGACAAAGCCGGCCGACTCGGCGCGATCCAGGAGCACCTCATGCATCTCGCCCGCCAGGTCCTCATCGACCTCGATCTCGCCTGCCTGCAGTTGTTCAAAGAGCGCCGTATCCTCCTCATAGATGACCTCGTAACAGGAAAGGTGCTCGGACTGCAGTGCAAGGATCTCATCCAAGGTCTTGTTCCAGATATCCAGGGTCTGCCCGGGAATGGCAAACATGAGGTCCAGGTTGACATTGTCGAATCCCGCCTTGCGCAGGATGTCATAGGATTTGAAGACCATCTCCCTTGAATGAATCCTGCCCAATCGATCAAGCAGGACCTCGTCCAGCGACTGGACCCCCATCGAAATCCTGTTGACGCCATGGTCCCTGAGAAGCCTCGCCTTGTCAGCCGAAACGGTCGCTGGATTGCATTCCACCGTCCATTCATCAGCCCCACTGAGTCCGAGTCGATCCATGTTTGTGAGAATCTTCTCCCACTGCCGGATGTTGAGAAGTGAAGGGGTTCCACCTCCAAAGAAGATGGTCCTGGGCTTCAGGTCATGGGCCACCATTTCCATCTCCATGACCAGGCACTCGACGTAGCGCTCAACCAGTCGGCCTTCCGGAGTCCCGGAATAGAATGCGCAATAGTCGCATTTTCGCGCACAAAAAGGCACATGGACGTAGAGGGACGGTATGGGGACAACTGCAGCCATCGTTCGGAAACGCGAGTTCACCACTCCACAAAAAAGAATCAACCAGGAAATGGCAACCGACGTCGCGGTCCACCTTCTCCTAGTTGATTGTTTGATTGATAAGAGGGGCCAAGCCCCGCTGGGGGGAACTACATCGACGCCTGATTGCGCTGGACGTTCTGGGCCTTGTAGCCCTTGTCACCCTGTTCCATCTCAAATTCGACGCTTTCACCCTCATCAAGGGTCTTGAAACCGTCGCCCTGGATGGCTGAATGATGTACGAAGATATCCTGGGTATCACCATCCTGGACGATGAACCCGTATCCTTTCTTGTTGTCGAACCATTTTACTTTACCGCTCGCCATGGTGCTTGATTCTGATTGGTTTGGTGTTCTTGGAATCGGCCCATCCGGTCTCGAGGCACAAAAAAAGACGCCGGAGTCCTACCTCCCCGCGCCCATCTCGTGATCATGTTCTGAAATACCGCATACGACCTACTAACTAATCATGAAGTTAAGTATCCTGCCCCTTCAGGGTCAAGCCTGCGCCAATCACCCATTCGGGTGATTGACCCCCAAAAAACGCCCGTTCCCTTTTTCAAGGAAACGGGCGGTGAATTTCGTGATGAGTGCGGTCCTGGGCCTAGTCGTCAGACTTGTCGTAGTTGCCGGTCAGCCAGACGAAGACGGCAGGCATGAAACAGACACCCAAACCAATAGGCATCGTGAAGATGCTCCAAAACCAATCATTACTGAAGATACTCATAAGTGGCGAAATAAGTGCCCTTTTCACAGCCTCTTGTAAAGTCCGAAGCCTTCATGGAGGACGGTTTTCTCATGTCCCGGCAGAACGATCGAAAGACGCGATGGTCGGCCCAAAGGCTAAACCAGCAACTCGCGCATGATCCGGGCGTCCTCCACTCCGGTAAGTCGCTGATCCAACCCCTGATAGCGGAAGGTCACATCCTCGTGATTGAGTCCCAAGAGGTGGAAGAGCGTGGCATGGATGTCGCGCACCTCGGTCGGGTTCTCCGCAACGTGGAACCCCATCTCATCGGTGGCTCCATGCGTGATGCCACCCTTGATGCCGCCTCCTGCCATCCAGATGGTAAAGGCGTCCTTGTGGTGATCCCTGCCGCACTTGTCGGGATCCTCCGTGCCCTGAAGCATTGGCGTCCGTCCGAACTCGGCCGCCCAGACCACCAGGGTCTCATCCAGCAGCCCCCTTTGTTTCAGGTCCTTCAAGAGGGCGGCAATCGGCTGGTCCACTTCTCCGCACTTCTTCGCGAGGCGTGATGCCTGGCTTCCGTGGGAATCCCAGCTTTCATTGAAAAGCTCCACCACACGGACACCACGCTCAACAAGCCTGCGGGCATAGAGGCA
>CAZKNW010000182.1:0-7789 GCA_964554035.1 uncultured Verrucomicrobiota bacterium | reverse complement strand
TTTCACCGTTATCGATACCTTTTGCCGCTTTTGAACAGGCGTGTGCAATGTCGTCTCGATCTGATGAACGCGACATCTTGTCGCAAAACTTTGCTTTCCAGCCTTGACACCACAACATTTAGTGGCTGATATCAAGCCCGGCCACATCGGATTGTAGCCACTGCTGAGATGAGATGTCCCAAATGCGGGAATCAAGATGATAAGGTGATCGATTCGCGAGCCTCCAAGGAAGGTGCGACCATTCGGCGCCGGCGTGAGTGTCTCCAATGTCAGCATCGCTTCACCACCTATGAAGTGATCGAGCAGAAGAAGCTTACCGTCATCAAGCGTGATGCCAGCCGTGAGGAGTTCGACAAGAACAAGCTCCAGAGCGGAATTGCCCGGGCCTGTGAAAAGCGTCCCATCAGCCCACAAAAAATCGAGGAACTGGTTGAGCATGTGGTCAACCAGCTCATGGACCGTTTTGACAACGAGGTCCCGGTCAGCGAGATCGGCCTTCATGTCATGGACGGCCTCAGCAAGCTCGATAAGGTGGCCTATGTCCGATACGCCAGTGTCTATCGTCGGTTTGAAGAGGCCGATGATTTCATCCAAACCGTCAAGAAACTCGATACCAGACATGATACAGCTACGATCAGACTGCCTGGAATTTGAAATGTCTTCGGGAGAAACGATTCCCTGTTCCGCCGAACAGCTCACGGTGGAGCTGATTGGACAGGCAGTGGAGTCCCTGGATGCGGAGGTGGTGCGTCATGCTGCCGCGGCGGTGCTGCACTACTTCAAGGAAGAGCTCGGTCGGACCCACGTCACTGCAGATGAGTTTGCAGCCGCGCTGGAGACGGTCCTGAGCGGCATGGGTTTTGACGTCCAGAGCGATGATCCAGTGACACTGAAGAACGTGGCCCGGGCGGATCTGACACGACTCGCCTTCGAGTCCGGCAAGGGCTACGAACTCGTCTTTTTCAATCGGCTGAGAAATGAACTACAACGCAAGCTGACCAAGGATCCGGAGGTGATGCATGTCACTGGCATCCGGACCTGCGTGAAGCAGTTGACCGGTTCCAAGCGCTGGTGCAGCAAGTGCCAGAAGCTGCACGACCAGATCGTAGAGTTCCTCCGCACGACCTGGGAGGTGCTGGGTCACGCGGATGAATGCGCGTTGCTGGTTGGTTGAACTGTTGATGACGCTTTTTGAGAAAATCATCGCCCGCGAGATTCCGGCAGACATTGTCTACGAGGATGAGCAGGTGATCGCCTTCAAGGATATTGATCCGAAGGCACCGGTGCACATCCTGTGCATCCCCAAGAAGCCGATTCCGCGCGTTGCGGAGGCGGCGGTGGAAGACCAGTCGGTGCTTGGGCACCTGATGTTGAAGGCGGCCGAGGTCGCGAAGGCGGCGGGGCTGGGCGAGAGCGGATTTCGGTTGGTGGTGAACAATGGTCGTGACGGAGGTGAAACCGTCCCGCACCTGCACTGCCACATCCTCGGTGGAAGGGCCCTGAACTGGCCCCCGGGGTGAGAAGACACTTTGTTTCGTCAGGCTAGCGAAACAAACAACAAACACACGCTTGAAGGGCCGCCCCTCGGGGCGGCCTTTCTTTTTCATTTCAGGATCAGTCCGATTGGACAGATCCGTCAGATCGGTCTGATCCTATCGTGCAAACTTCTGTTCCTTGAGCCAGAAGGTGAGGTCCTTGGTCCAGGGATGGCGCTGATCCGGTGCCCACTCACGGCCGGTGCCGAGGCCGATGCCATGCCGCCCCTTTTCGTAGATGTGCAGGTCAAATTTCACGCCCTGCGCACGCAGTCCCTGCGCGAAGAGCAGGGCGTTCTCGACAGGCACGGCCTGGTCTTCCCAAGTGTGCCAGACAAAGCAGGGCGGGGTGTTCTTCTTCACCTGCTTTTCATTGGAGAGATGCTCGATCATCTCGTCGGAGGGCTCGTCTCCCAGCAGGTTGCGGCGGGATCCCTTGTGGGTGAATTCCCCGAAGGTGATGACCGGGTAGCAGAGGATGCCCAGGTCGGGTCGATCGCTTGCCTTGTCGATGGGGTCCTTGCGATCGAGCTGGATCTCCTTGGAGCCGAAATGCGTGACCATGGTGGAGGTCAGGTGGCCACCTGCCGAGCTGCCCATGACGCCGATGCGGTTGGCATCCAATGCCCAGTCGCCACTCATGGCCCTCACATAGCGGATGGCTCGGGATACGTCATTGAGCATGACGGGATGGCGGTATCCCTTGCTGCCAAGGCGATACTTCAGGACAAAGGCGGTGATACCCTGCTCATTCAGGAAGCGTGCGTAGTGAGAGCCTTCGTGATCGGCGAGTCCGCCATAGCCACCTCCCGGGCAGACGACCATGGCAGCACCGGTGGCCTTGCCGGCATCCGGCCAGAAGGGGGTCAAGGTCGGGATGTCGTGAGGTTCGGTTCCCTTGGCGAAGGGAGTCTTTGTCCAAAGGGGAAATTCCTCCGTGGGCTTGGGAGCGGCCATCGCTGAGGTGACGAAAAGGAAAACGAGGAGCGGGATCAGTTTCTTCATGTTGGGTGTATGGGAATGGTTGAAAAGTGGATGTCCTATTGTCCCGCCTTGGTGCGGGCTTGAAGCTGCTTCTTCAGTCGGTCGACGACTTTCTTGTGCTTGGGATCGTTGGCCAGGTTGGTGAATTCCTCCGGGTCGGCCTGGTAGTCGTAGAGTTCCACACCTAACTTCCCTTCATCCCATTCCGTATAGCGATAACGCCCTGTGCGGATCGATCGCCCGAGGAACTTCGACTTGTCGGGCCGGCGAACCGTGCGTGCCTCGGTGACGGAGAAGGCGGCATTGCGAACCTTCTCCCTCGGGTTGTTCAGGACCGGGACCAGGCTGTGCCCCTTCAGGTGTCCCGGCTTCTCAAGGCCGCAGAGCTCCACAAGGGTGGGATAGATGTCCAGCAGCTCCGTGAGGGACTGGGTAACCTTTCCATCCTCCTTTTCGCTCAAGGGGTTCGAGATGATCAGGGGGACGCGGGCGGATCCTTCGAAGAGGTCGCTCTTCTGCCAGAGGCCATGGGCGCCAAGGTGATAGCCATGGTCGGAGAGAAAGACGACGATCGTGTTCCTTTCGAGTCCCTGCTCCTTGAGCGTATCCAGCAGCCGTCCGACCTGGGCATCCATGAGTGAGATCGAGGCCCAGTAGGCCTGGATGATTTCCTTTCGCTTGGGAAGGCTCAGATCGAGCTGATGGGGACGGTCGGGCAGGGCTGCCTTGGGGATGTCATCACGATCGCCCTCCTTCATCATGACCGGCTTGATCTGGTCACGTGGATACAGATCAAAGTAATGACCTGGTGCAACGTAGGGTGTGTGGGGACGGTAGAATCCCATGGCCAGGAAGAAGGGCTTGCCGGTCTTTTGGGGATGGTGGGACTTGAGCAGGTCAATCATCTCGGTGGCCCCGATGCCATCGGTGTGTTCCTCATCCTTGGTATCATCGAGCCGTAACCAGCTTAGGGTGCCTCCATACTTGCCGGGTTGAAGGGTGTGGATCTCCTTTTCGCGGATCTTGTCGACGCCCTTGGGATTCCGGACCTCGTTCCATGACTGTGGGTCATCCTTGCCATCCGTGCCGATCTCGGTGGGCACGCCGAAGTGATAGATCTTTCCAACGCGGGCGCTGTAGTAGCCGTTGTTCTTGAAATGCTCCGCCATGGTCACGACATCCGGTACGTTCTCACGGAAGTGCCCGGCATTGCTGAGGATGCGTGTCTGCTCGGGATAAAGTCCGGTCATGAAAGAGGAGCGGCTGGGGTTGCACACCGGATACTGGCAGTAGGCCTTCTCGAAGCGCATGCCCTGCTGGGCCAGCCGGTCGATGTTGGGCGACTTCACCAGCGGATGTCCGTAAGATCCGAGATCGCAGTTCAGGTCATCCACGGCGATGAAGAGCACGTTGGGTTTGTCCGCGTGGGCGAGAAGCGCGACGAACAGGGCGACAATTGAGCAAAGCTGTTTCATGGGAGGTGGTTGGATTCTCACGCAAAGACGAAGAGACGCAAAGCCGGAAAAGCGGCATCCCTTGCGGTGGTTGGTCATTTTCAGGGAACCTACAGGTATGACTGGAGTTTTCCGGAAGTATTCGAAGCGGATTCAAATGGGTAGGGCGATCACTCCGTGAGCGCCTGGCTTCGGTCCCATGCGCACCAGGCCTTTCGCATCCCGTCCGCGGTCCAGGCCCGCGCGGAGCGAAGGGTCCTACCTTCCGAACCGCCTGAAGGCGGGGCTACGAACAGAACTACTCAGCGCGAAGGAGCCGATAATGCCTCTTCTTTGGCCGAGCCATTGAGTGGATCTCCTGCTCGAATCCCCAAGCCTTCTTGCGGAGTCCTTCCGCCTCTTGAAGCAGCTTCTCCCTCTGGTCGGAGTCTTTCTGCTTGATACGCTTGATGCGGCTCCATACATCGCGCATGGGACGCACAGCCTCGTCGTTGCGCTTGCGATTCAGAACGGCCACTTCAAGCGACTGCTTTTGCTGCGGTGTGTTCGGGAACTTCTGCAGTTCCACCCGGGAAGCGAGGGCGGTGTGGGTGAAGGTCTCGACCTCCTCCTCGTCTATCCAAAGTGCATAGCGTCCGGGCGGCAGGCCATGCACCCGTAGCACCTCGGTGCTGAGACGATGGCCGTTCTTGGTGAGTTCCTGAAAGGTCGGCACGGCATCCAGTGGCATCTCCCATCGCAATTGCGCTTCTGTCGCCTTCTCAGGCAACACCCATGGCAGGGCCTGCGCCGTGAATTCGAACTCGATGCCCTGATCCGTCTGTGTGAAATTCTCGATCGCTCCGCCCACGGCGCGGGTGGACCACTTGTCGCGGTTCTTCTGGATCTGGATGGAGGACACGGTCTTTCGCGAAGGTTCCATGCCCATCAGGATGGTATAGGCCATGAGGACGTGCCCGCCGGGGCTGGGGTGGATGGCATCAGGCAGGAGGGTAAAGGATTCATCCTCCAGTCGCTTGCCCTGCGTGAAGTCATTCATGGGCGTCCAGAGGTCGATATAGGGGATGCGTATCTCTGAAGCCAACATCCTTGAGGCAGCACCGTAGTAGGCGAGCACGGCATTGTAGTTGGGGTTCCGCGATGCCGTACGAAAGCGGTAGGTCTCATCATCCACCCGACGCAGGTGCATGGGATAGTCGAACATCGATGGGGAAAGGAGGATGGGTGCGATGCCCTTACCGGTCATCTCTTCGAGCAGCTTCCTGTTTCCTTCGCTGTAGTCGGTAAACAGCTCCGGTTCGAAGTCCTTGTAGCCGCCGTCGTTCATGCCGAGGAGGATGGTGGCATAGGAGGGGCCCTTCTCCGCGATGTCCTTCTCAAGGCGATCCAGCACATGCCGGACACTGTCGCCTGCAACCCCGGCATTGTGCATGCGCAGCTTGAGGTCCGGATAGCGGGTGTAGAAAAAGTCCTCCAGGTATTGGGTGTAGAGACACTGGTGGGTGATGGAGTCTCCGACGAAGGCAATGGTGGAACCGGCCCTGGGTTCAAAGGATGCCGCGGAAGCGCTGAGCCAGAGGCAGCAAAAGAGCAGGAAGGAGGTGATGGGCTTCATGGATGTTGGAGTCCAACCTTCACAGGCTGTGTGAAAACTCACCGAATGGGAGCGAGACGCTCCCGTAACTGGCAGACGGGACGTCCGCCACCACAGTTTTTGGGCCATTTCTCTAGGATCGTGGTGGTTGGCGTCTCGCCTGCCGGTCATTGGGGCGTCCCGCCCCGAGTTTTCACACAGCCTGTTCAGGTTGTTGGAAAAGGTAGGGCCCGTCGCTTCGCGCGGGCCTTGGCTGCTGGCATTTCGGCGAATGTAAGGGTGCATTGGGAAGTCAAGCTCGGGCGCCCATGGAGTGGTCGCTCTACCCTCATGGATGTGGACTCCAACAAGCTCACACACCGATTACTTGTCGATGGGCTTGAAGGCGAAATCCTGCGAGTTGGTGTGCTGCCTCTCCATCAGGGTGCGGATACGCTCGACAATCTTTGGATTCTGGGCGGCCACGTCCTTGGATTCAGAGACATCCTTTGAGAGGTCATAGAGTTCGATCTTGAGGGGATCGTTGTTTCCCTTCTTGAGCATGTTCTGGCGGATGCCCTTCCACTTGCCCATCCAGACGGCCTGCTGGCCGCCGTAACCGGTGAACTCACGATAGAGGAAGGGACGTGCCTTCTGCTTCTTGCCGAGCAGGACATTGGCGATGCTGACTCCGTCGATGTCCTTGGGAGTCTTGGTCCTGGCGTCGGTGAGCTCGAGCAGGGTGGGCAACCAGTCCTCGAAGCCGGTGATGTAGGCGGACTTGGAGCCTGCCTTGACCCTGCCTGGCCACTTCACGATGAGGGGCACGCGGACGCCACCTTCATAGAGCGAACCCTTCAGGCCACGCAGGGGCTTCACGCTTTCAAAGAATTCGTAGTCGACCTCCAGATCGAGGTGGGTGGTGCCATTGTCCGAGGTGAAGACGACGATCGTGTTTTCCTCGAGTCCCTGCTTCTTGAGCTCATTGAGGACGTTTCCGACATAGCGGTCCATGCGGGTGATCATGGCGGCATAGGCGGCCCGGGGGGTGAAATGAGGTGTGTAGCCGTAGCCCTTGGCCTTGGTGAAGGGAGGGTCATTCCAACCGAGGTCGAGGTAGGGCTTGAGGTCCTCGTCCGGAACATGGAGCGCGACGTGGGGAATGACGGTGGGGTAGTAGAGGAAGAAGGGCTTGTCCTTGTGGTCCTTGATGAACTGCACGGCCTGTGCGTTGATGTGGTCGGGTGCGTAGTCCTGTCCCTTGAAGATGTCGTAGGTCCTGGGATCGCTCGTGTCGGCTCCCTCAGGCATCTTGGCGTGTCCATCGATGGGCGGATCGTTCTTCAGCTTGTAGAGGTCGTTGTTGCTCCAGAGGGTCTCGGGATAATAGCTGTGGGCGTGGGCCTGGCAGTTGAATCCGAAGAATCGATCGAATCCCTGCTTGGTTGGGTTGCCCTCGGACCAGGTGTTGCCCAATCCCCATTTTCCGAAGGCACCGGTGGCGTAGCCTTCCTCCTTCAGGAGCTCGGCCACGGTGACCTCTGAGGCGGGAATGGGAAACTGTCCTTCGGGCTTCATTGACTTGTTGTTGCGTACGATCGCATGGCCCGGGTGCTTTCCGGTCATGAGGACGCAGCGCGAGGGTGCGCAGACGGCATTGCCGGAGTAGTTGCGGCTGAAGCTCATGCCTTCCTTCGCGAGTTGGTCGATGTTCGGGGTCTTGATCAGCTTCTGGCCGTAGGAACCGAGTTCGGAGTAGCCGAGGTCGTCGGCAAGGATGAACACGATATTGGGCTTCTTGGCGGCCTGAAGCGACACGCAGGCGAGGGCGAGGAAAATCGATAGGATGGATTTCATGGTGATGATCGTAGGATGGCAGACGCACTTCGAGGGGGCAAGATTCATGAGGGAATGGGAGAATGAGGAAGGCAGGAAGCAAGGAACTGGAGAACCGACGAACGATCCCATTTCTTTGCGATCCCTTTCCTTTCTTCCTTCCGTCCTCATTCCGGTTTGGATTTTCCTCATCGAAAGTGGATGATTCCCCTTTCATGAAGATCCGTCCTTTCCTGCCAGTTGATGCAGATGCCGTTCGTTCCCTCGTGTTTTCCTCGCTTGAGGAACATGGGTTGAAGCCATCGCCCGACTCGACGGACAAGGACCTGGATGACGTGGAGGCCTTCTACGCGAAAGGCACCTTTGACGTTCTGGAGAATTTCGAGGGGGAGTTGATCGGCACGGTG
>CAZKNW010000181.1:0-7868 GCA_964554035.1 uncultured Verrucomicrobiota bacterium | reverse complement strand
CAGGCAGGTTGGGTTGTGGCCTGCTTCATCATGGCGAGGTGGGTCTGGAACCGGGGAATCAGACGTTATGAATCGGTAGGGGGATGACCATGGACTTGATTAGGCGATATTGGCACATTTATCAGGCACTCTGGCGCAATTCAGTGATCCGAGACATGCAGTTCAAGCTGAATTTTGTTCTCTGGATCGTGGTTGAATTGATCTGGTTCTCGCTGCAGTTGGCCTTCATCGGGGTGATCTACCAGCATACCAACAGTATTGGGACATGGAGCAAATGGGAGGTTGTACTCCTGGTTGGATCGAGTCATTTCATCCAGCAGGTGTTCTCCACCTTCATCCTGACCAACCTGACCCAGCTTTCGGAGCATGTCCGGTCAGGCCGCCTGGATTTCATGCTCCTGTTCCCCCTGAACACGCGCTTTCTGGTTTCCCTTAGGAACGTGGATCTTGGCGGATTCGTGAACGGAATGGCATCAGTGGGGGTTATTGTCTTTGCCTGCTGCAAACTGGGCCTTGCGCCGGGGCTTCTGGAGATTGCCGGATTCCTCGCCCTGTGTGGAGTGGGGGTGATGATTCACTGGAGCCTGATGTCCATGCTGGCAGCCGTGAGCTTCTGGAGCATCAAGGCTCATGGCCTGGTCTGGGGTTACTACAACATGTTCAACCTCGCGAGGATGCCTGATGAGGCCTTCACCGGCTGGTTCAGGGCTGTCTTCAGGTTTGTCCTGCCCATGCTCCTTGTCGCCAACGTGCCGGTCCGCTTCTTTGCTGAGAAATTGAGAAGCCCTGCTGAGGTCGGGCTCCTTTTGGGAATCGCAACGCTATGCCTCCTCGTTTCCGGATGGTTCTGGCGGATGTCGATCAGACATTATACGAGCGCAAGTTCCTGACAGGGCTACAGCGCGACAATCGGAGCTCCCACTTTCAGGTCCAGCAGCTTTGCCGCATTTCCTCCGTTGATGGCGATCTCCAGGTATTCCGTGGATCCGACGAGAGCAATTGGTTGGTTGGCCCCTGCCTGCTGGTAGTAGTGACCGATCGGAATCCGCGTGCCGTTGGCGAGCATGACTTCCCTGGCAGCGGGTGACGAATCTTCGATCAGATTGGCAGGAAGGTTGGTAATGGCGTTTCCGAAATGGTCGATGTAGACGACTTCTCCCAGCCATTTTCGATCGCAGGAAGTCGGTTTGGTCCAGTCGAGCTGGATGAAACTGGAGAGTGCGGGGCCGACTTCGGTCACTGGCAATCCCTTGGCCAGATGTGCAGCAACAGGTGCGAACAAGTCCCTCCCGTGAAAGGTCCTGCTTACGGGTTGGACAAAAAGAGAGGCGTTTTCAATCGAGTGGATGGATTCAACCTCCTCTTCTGCAAGTGCATAGGACAGGACCCCATTGTCCGGGCCGATAAAGCAAAAATTGGACGTCTTGACGACGATGGGTTTTCTGGAACTCCCGACCCCGGGGTCCACCACCACAAGATGTATGGTATTGGAAGGGAAGTAACGACAGCTTGCGAAGAGTGCGAAGGCTCCTGCCTTGACATCGCCCGGAGGGACCGAATGGGTGATGTCGACCATTCGCAAGCGGCTGCTGACGCTCAACATGGTTGCTTTCATGGACCCAACAAACCAGTCTGCCTGTCCAAAGTCGGTCGTCAGCGTAATCAATGGCATGGAGCTGATTATATTTGCGCTCAAGAGACGGTCGCGAGGATAATCATCTTTCCCAATGAGCGAAGTAGGCCAAAAGACAGTTGTAATAACGGGAGCCTCCCGCGGGTTGGGCCGTGCCTTGACCGAGGAAATGATCTCGCTGGGGCACAAGGTTCTCGGTTGTGCGCGGGATCAGGCAGTGGTCAACGATCTGAAGACCCGGCATGCCTCTCCATCCGATTTCTATCAGGTCGATGTCTCGTCCGATGATGAGGTGAAGTCATGGGCGAGTCTTATGATTTCCCTCCACGGGGCTCCTGATGTTTTGATCAATAACGCAGCCCTGATCAACAGGAATGCCGAACTCTGGGAGATCGATGCCGAAGAGTTCGACCAGGTTGTGGATGTCAACATCAAGGGGGTGGCCAACATGATCCGTCACTTTGTCCCCACGATGGTGAAGGAAAGATCCGGGGTGATCGTAAACCTTTCGTCCGGCTGGGGGCGTAGCGTGTCGCCTGAGGTGGCACCCTACTGCGCGACCAAATGGGCCATAGAGGGCCTCACAAAGGCGCTGGCAGAGGAGCTGCCCTCGGCGATGGCGGCAGTTCCCCTGAACCCTGGAGTGATCAACACCGAGATGCTTCAAAGTTGCTTCGGTGCCGGCGCGGATGAATATCCGACGGCGGTGGAATGGGCCTCCCGTGCAGCTCCATTCATCCTTTCCCTTGGGCCGGAAAATAATGGTCAGTCCCTGACTGTTTCGTGATTCCATGGTGCGGGCATGAGCATCATTCAACGCTACATCTTGAGGCAGTTCTGGGGAGTCCTGGCGATGACCATGGGGACGATCCTGTTCGTCTTTCTCCTGTTTGAAGCAATGAGGGATGTCCTGACCCTGCTGGTCAGCAAGAGTGCCGGAATTGGGGCTGTGTTTGTGGCTTTGGGATTGCTTCTTCCGTTCCTGATTTCGTTTGTCACACCCATGGCGGCGCTCCTGGCGGTCATTCTCGTTGTCAGCAGGTTGAGCAATGAGAATGAACTGACGGCAATGAGGGCGGGAGGGGTGAGCCTGGTATCGGTGAGTCTGCCTCTGTTGGTGTCCGCTCTGGTTCTGTGTGGATTCAGTGCCTGGATGAACCTGGAGTTGGCGCCGAAGTCGAGGGTGGTCTACAAGCAGCTGTTGCTGGATGCGGGGCTTGCCAAGCCTACCGAACTCCTGGAGGAGGGAAGGTTCATACGGGAGATTCCCGGTTACGTTGTCTACATCGGAAAGCGGAGCGGCTCTCTTCTTGAGGATGTTCTTCTCTTTCAGTACGAGGAGGGGGAGCTTGTCAGGAAGATTTCGTCGGAAAAGGGAGAAGTCAGTTTTGATGAGGATTCACTCGAGGCACAACTGGATCTGGTTGATGCTGTTGTATCGATGAAGATCGGAGATACCTGGCAGGTCTTCTATGCGGGGGAAGCATCTCACCGAATCCAGGTGGCTGAAAAGGAGCGCACGATTCGTGAGCCCAAGATCAGTGAGATGTCTTTCACACAGCTTGCGGACAAGCGTTGGGAATTGGAGCATGAAGGTATCGATGCCTCGCCGGTAAAGGTTCATCAGCACCGGCAGCTGGCGATGTCCTTCGCTTGCCTGAGCTTTGTCCTCATCGGAATTCCGTTGAGCCTGGGCAAGCATCGAAAGGACAAGCTATCGGGAGGAGCCTCGGCCTTGGTGGCGATGTTGGTCTATCAGGGAGGGTTCATCATGGCTCAATCCTTCGAAACGCGGACTGAACTGAGTCCTTGGTTGATCGGTTGGGTTCCGGTGATTGCGTTGCAGTTGATTGGGGGGCTTCTTCTTCTCCGGGCCAATCGGGGCAGTGCCTAGACGGATGTTTTCCTTTCTGTTTTCCCAAAGGAGAGTATAAGCCTTCCTAAATCCCTTGGTGCTTATGAATTCATCCTTTTTCCTGAAAGCTTTTCTTTCCTTCGTTTTCATTTTTACTTTCGCCCCCCTGCACGCACAGGACGGCAAGGGGAGGCCTGAACCTCGGCCCGATCTTCGCACGCCTGAAAACCTGGAGAAGGAGATCCACATGATGGAGAGAAGACTGGAAGAGCTGACAGCTCAGTCGCCAAGGGGCGAAGAAGCACAGAAGCTGAGACATCATCTGGATGCCATGAGGCGGACTCAGGGGCAGCGTGAGAGACGAGGGGACGCACACAGGCCTCAAGGGAGGGAGGGCCGCCCAATGCAGGAGCACCGGGGCAGACATGAAGAGAGGGAACGACATGATCCCGCAATGCTGGAGCGGATCCATGCCCGGCTGAGGGAGATGTCGCGGCAGATGGAGCAATTGCGCAGGATGAACGAAGAGCTTCAGAATCAGGTTCGTGAGATGCACGGGAGGCCCGAGGGGCGGAGGGAAGGACCAAGTGAAGGCAGGCCGGGAAGGGGAGACAAGGAGGAGGAATTCGACCCCTTCAAGTAGGAGTTATCGCAATTGCCTTGAACTGGATTCCCTCTTCATCGAGTTTGTCGGGAAAGCAGAACTGCACGATTCATGGAGCTGACGCCAGTTCAGGAAAAATTCATTGTTCATTGGGGTGAAATGGGAACCCGATGGGGTATCAACCGGACGGTTGCGCAGATCCATGCCCTTCTGTACATCTCACCAAGGCCGCTCCACGCCGAGGAAATTGCCACCATTCTTTCGGTTGCCCGATCCAATGTCAGCAACAGTCTCCGCGAGTTGCAGGGGTGGAGGCTGGTCAAGACAACCCATGTCTTGGGGGACCGCAGGGATCATTTTTCCACCCATTCGGATGTCTGGGAAATGTTTCGTGTCGTGGCCGAGGAACGGAAGAGAAGGGAAATGGATCCGACCTTGGCCTTGCTGGACGAATGTCTTGCGGAGGCCGGGGCAGCGAAGGAAGAAAAGGAGACAAGGGAAAAGCTCCTGAAACTGCGAGAATTCTTCTCGGTGACAGATGCCTGGTACAAACAGCTGGCCAAATGGCCGACCGAGGCACTCATCCGTTTTGCCAAGCTGGGAGACAAGGTTCTCAAGCTGCTCAAGCTTGGATGAAACGGTCAGTCTCCCTCCTCGGGAGGCCAATTGAGATGTTTACTGAGGAACCTGTAGGTGCCTTCCAGATTGATTGTATGTGGCCCGTCGAAGAATTCGATTTCCGCGTTTTCAGGTATTCCCATCTTCGCGTAGAAGCGCCGGACCTTGGCGAATTCCCATGCGACCCATTCGTCAGGGGCCACTCCATCCTCATGGCCCCTCTCCACCATGAAAGGTCGGGGAGCAATCAGGGCTGCCATCTCCGCGTAGTTGAATGTATGTCCCAGATTGAACTCGAACATCTCGTATTCTCCGGTGAACATGTAGCTGTATCGTTCGTTGATGCTGACGTTCTTCCGAATCCATTCATTGAAGTCGGCCGAGCAAATGGAGAGGCAATAGCCGTCCAGTAGGGCTGGGAGTCTCATGGCGGATTTCCCTCCGTAGGAAAGTCCGTAAAAGGCGATCCTGTTCTCATCCACGAAGGGCAACTCTCCCAGCCAATCCAGGATACGACGATGCTGCTCCGTGATCACTGAAAAGAGCGAGAGTCCAAGAGGATTCAGTTTTCGCTGTAGAACCCTGAAGTCATCCTTTCCCCGGTAGGGATTGTGAGGGGCGAAGACCACAAAACCCTTGTCTGCCAGCCGTGCTGCATAAGCCTTGTAGGCCCGCCAGGCCCTCGATGTCTGGTCCTCATCGATCACGTGCTCCGGAAGTCCTTCAAGCCCATGCTGGCATACCACTACGGGACGTCTCTCTCCCGGGGCCAGGTCTCTGGGAAGCAATAGGTAGCCCCACGCAAACACGTCCTGGTTGAGATCCAGCACAATCTCGTAGCCGGTCCATCGTTCCGATTCCTTGAACTTCCTTGATCGAGCCATGGAGGTGTTTTTCTGGAATACCATGCGCCCGATCACCTCCTCGTGAAACTGCTTCTGCCAGAGGGGCCGCTTCTGAATCCAGTCTCCCGGAGTTGGCTTGCCAATGGGCTTCCAGAAATGCTCGGCCCGGTGGTCTGCCGAGCGCTCCATGAGAGACTGCGTGTGATGGGACAGCGCCTTGACCATTCGCTCCTGGCGGGCTGATGACTGGGCTACGGGGTCCATGGGGGCTTCCGGAGTGGGAGCCGGTCTGGCATCGACGGACGGAAAGCGCCCTGACCCTAGGATCAACTTTTCAGCGGGAAGCAGGCTTGGAAATGATCGATCCACTTGGGGTTTGCTGAGAAGGGTGATTCTAGAGGCGTCTCTATTCATCTTCTTCAGCAGGTCCTTGGACAGGTCCACCTCACGTTTGATCTCACTGAATGGTGGAGTATCGATCTTGCCGGGAGCCGCTCCGCCGCGTTGCCCGTTTTTTGGAGTGGGTGGTCCCTCGACATACGGAAAGCCGTCCGGGCTGACGATGATCGTCCGGGCTTCGGTCATTGCCATCAGTTCCGCGATACCAAAATACTTGAGAGCTCCGAAAAGATTCCGATAGATCGGCTGTTTCCACACCTGCTCCATGGGGGTGACACAGCCTCCCAAGTAAAGTCCCTGAACATCGGGATCAATGGCTGCAGTAAAGAGGGATAGAAGTCCGCCTTCGCCCTCGCCCATCATGAAAACAGGGAAATCGCTCCCGTATTCCTGTCTCGCCCAATCCAGAAGGGCCAGCTGCATCTGGACCTCGTAGCCAATGACATGTCTCCCCATCTCGAAGGCCTGCCGGTAAATCCACTCGCGGTGGGGCTGGTTGGTGAAACGTCCCAGATGGGTGCTGCCTGAGAAGGTCGTTGAGCGATTCACCTGGGTTGGTAGGACCACGAGATAGCCCTCGCCAGCGAGGGCTGCCACGGTGCTGGATGACAAGGCTTGTTTGTCGCCCCAAAGCATCTCTTCCGGAGCGATGTCGCAGTCTGGGAGGACAATCACCAGTCCCTTGGGCTGATTCCGGGGCTTGAGAAGGAGTCCTTCTCCGTGGAAGGAGAAGGCGGTATTCCAATAGACATCACATACTCCGAACCGATTATCTCCAGAAAGCTCGGTAGATGAGTTCAATCGGCTACGGAGGTGCATGAAGACCTTCTGTGATCCTGTATCCACTCCGAGAATTTCCGCCAATTTTGCACGCAGGAAGCGATTTTCCTCCCCTCCTTTCCTTTGTTCCGAAAGAAAACGTGAAGGTCTTTCCCTGGAATTCTGTTCAATCCTGCGATCTGCATCAGCCGCGATCCCCTTCACCATCCGGATGGACAGGTCGCCTTCCCAGTCCAGTTCGTTGGTCCACTCCAATCGATCAGGCGATTGGGCGAGCCCCACGCTGAGCAGGAGGGCATAAGTGACTATTGCAGTTGCTTTTTTCACGGTGTTCAGACGCTTTCATAGTCCGTTTTGGTGGTCAAGCGGCACTTTTGAGGAGGCGTTCTGGCGGAATGAAAAAAAAGGGGCGTCTAACGGGTTGACATTGGTTTGGTGGGCTGGATTAATCCGATTATTCCCCCCAAGAGAGGATATAAAACTCGGATAAAATATATATAATGAAAACCTTGCCTTGTATCGGGGGCACTGGCAAGCACTGCCCTTCCAACGCCAGAATTGTGTTCATGAAACATTACAAAAAGGGAATTGCTGCCGTATGTTCCCTTTTCGTTCTGGGAGTTAGTCAGGCCTCCGCAGCAAACGTGGATGCCTGGTCTGAAGAAGCCAGTAACGTAGGAACCGTTCCCAACTCGGTTGTGGAGAACATCGGGAATACATCGAGCAGGCCCAAGGTCAATCTGAGTGGGCTTGCCGGTGCGACCAGCGCCTCCTATGAATTTCTCGTCAATGTGCCTTTTGTTGGGCAATTTTCGCCGTTTCTGCTCAGTGACAACAGTCTCGGACTTGTATTCGACAACGAGAACATGGTTGGTGGTACCCGGGATGAACTTGGGACCGTCCAGTTGGGCGTGGCAAATTATTTTTTTACGCCTTTCAATTCAGGGAATCTCTCAAGTCCTTATGATCGGGATGCCCATATCGTTTTTACATATGATGGATCAGGGACATCCGTTTATCTCGATGGTGAGTTGGTAGGAATCATGCTGGGATTCGGCAGGGTCTTCACCAAGTCGGACATGGATATAGGTTACGATCGGTTCCTCCCGGACTATCTGCACAACCTTCAGGGAG
>CAZKNW010000180.1:0-7869 GCA_964554035.1 uncultured Verrucomicrobiota bacterium | reverse complement strand
AAGTCCCTTGCGAAGGGCACCGATGCTCCGGTCCATCGCCACCATCTCCCCATAATGCTTCCTCGATTCCCCGTCCAGGCCGTCAAAAGCCTTCATGTCCTCCTCGATCGACATGAAGGGGCTGTGCGGCGTACCGAACCAGATCACAACGAAGAAGGGTTTCTTTCCATCCACCTGCTTCCGGATGAACTTCAGGGCCTCGTCCACCACGATCTCGGAGGAGTCGCCCTTGTAGTCCTCAAACTTTCCCTTCCGGCTCAGGAGGGGATCACGATCAAAGAAATTGGAGACGGACAGCCACTCATCGAAACCGAAACCACCAGGTGAGCGGGCATCATCCTTGAGGATCGGAGCCCCCGGCCCGGTGTAGCCATTGAGGTGCCATTTGCCAAAATGTCCCGTAGCGTAACCGGCCTTCTTCATGGCACGTGGCAGAGCCTTTTCCTGAAGTCTGAGGGGAAACCCGTGGTTCTCCACACCCGTGCGGTCATTGGTGCGACCGGTCATCACCGTGGCCCGGGTTGGCGAACAGTTCGGAGCCCCCGCATAAAACCGATTCAAACGAAGCCCATTGGCGGCCATGGCGTCCAGACTGGGTGTCTTGAGCACCGGATGGTTGTAAAAACCCATCTGTCCCCAACCCTGGTCGTCGGTCATGACCAGAACGATGTTCGGCTTCGTCGCGGCCAGGGCCGCCATTCCACTCAGGAGGACCAGTCCTGATACCAGCGAGAGGCGATTGAATAGAGATCTCATGGGAAGACGGGAGGTTGCCGACGGCGATGGTATTCATTCAAGCAAAAGGTCCATCGAAGCGGAAAGGGTCGGGCTGTACTTGCCAAACGGTCCTCTCTTCCCCAAAAAGCCCCGCCGAAACAGCACGGTCAGCCCTTCCAATGTCCTCCCCGACCTCCAAACCCGAATCCGACTACGCCGCAGGGCCTGATGCCCGGGAGATCAGCCAGATTGCGGGCATGCTGGGGGTCACCATCGATGGTCTAGCGGAGATGGCGGAGATCTCATCCGAGGTTTTGTACGAGGCGCTTTCCTCAGGTGAAGCCCATTCTGGCCTGATGAACCGGATCCGCAACATCCGGACCATCTGGCTGATGAAGCGACAGATCGCTCTCTACGAATCCCAGCGAAAGCCCGTGGAATCCGAGCCGGACCCGACGGAAAGCCCCATCGACCTTGCCCAGATCTACCAGGTCCACTCCGAAGGCGACCATTCCCATGTCCATGTGGAACACCAGATTTACGGCCATATCCGGCAATTCATCGAGGGATGCTAGGAGGATCCGGAACGGCTTTACTGGTTTCTCAGCGAATTGAAGCAACGATATCCCATGGATCTCTGGGAAAAGCCACTTGGTCAGGACCCTTCGGGAATGAAAAAATCTTAAATTCCCTCTTGCCCAAGGGGCTTCGATCATTATTCTTCCCGCTCTTTTGACAATTTCAGCGATATGAGACGAGCACGAGCACAGAAGACACGAAAGGCTACAGCCAAGCGCTTCAAGATCACCGGAACAGGAAAGATCCTGCGTCGGCGTCAGGGCAAGCGCCACCTGCTTGCCTGCAAGAACTCAAAGCGCAAACGCCGTCTCGGACAGGCCGCTTTGGTTTCCGATGCTGACCGCGACCGGGTGATCGAGGCCCTGCCCTTCAGCCGCTAGTCCCAAGCCGCAACACTGAACCGCACTTCTACCGATGAGAGTCACCAACGCACCCGCATCCCGCAAGCGCCGCAAGCGCTACATCAAGGCAGCCTCCGGCTTCCGCCTGCGCCGCTCCAAGCTCTACAAGTATGCCAAGGATGCCCTCGATCATGGCCGCCAGTACTCCTACCGCGACCGCAAGAACAAGAAGCGTGATTTCCGCAGGCTCTGGAATCTCCGCATCAACGCAGCGACCCGCGCACAGGGAATGACCTACAGCCGCTTCATCGAAGGACTGAAGGCCGCCAAGATCGACCTCAACCGCAAGGTGCTGGCTGATCTCGCCGCCACGGATGAGGCAGCATTCAAGACGCTGATCGAGCAGGCTCAGTCGGCGCTCAAGGCCAAAGCCGCAGCCTGATCGTCACGCGACGACCCATTGATCTCCACAAAAGGCGGCCCCTATGAGGCCGCCTTTTGCATTTTCAAAGCCAACCTTGTTTCCTCACCGCCCAACCATAAACTCCCGCCGCCATGTCACTCCTCGACGAGATTGAACCGCTGAAAGCAGCCGCACTGAAGGAATTCACCGAGGCGGATGATGCCTCCTCACTGGAGGAGGCCCGCATCCGCTACATCGGGACCAAGGGTCAGTTCACCTCGCTCATGAAGCAGATGGGAACCCTCCCCAAGGAGGATCGCCCCGAAGCCGGCAAGAGGATCAACGAGGCGAAGGTGGCCATCGAATCGGCATTTAATGATCGCCAGAACCGCATCCGCCTTCAGGATGCCATGCCCAAGCGGGCCACCGACTTCACCCGGCCCGGCCGCCGCCCCGCCCTCGGGAAACTGCATCCCCTGACCCAGGTCACCGAGGACATCGTGAAGAGCTTCAGGAAAATCGGCTTCGCCGTCGCGGACGGCCCGGAGATCGAGGATGAGTATCACTGCTTTGATGCCCTCAACACACCGGCTGATCATCCCGCCCGCGACCTCCAGGACACCTTCTATGTGAATGGCCCTGCCTCTGAAAACGGTGGAAATATTCCCCAGGACGGAAGGCCAGCCCATCTGCTTCGCACCCATACGTCATCGGTGCAGATCCGTGTCATGAAGGAGCAGGAACCGCCGGTGAGGATCATTGTCCCGGGAAGGGTCTATCGTTCCGACACCCCGGACCGGACGCACAACCCCACCTTCCAGCAGATTGAGGGGCTCTATGTCGACAAGGGCGTCACTGTTGGAGACCTCAAGGGCACCGTCGAATTTGTCTTCAAGGAATTGCTTGGAAAAGACGTGAAGCTTCGTTTTCGCCCCCATTACTTCTCCTACACCGAGCCCAGCTTTGAGATCGACTTCTCCAGCGCCATGACTCGCAGGATGGGCAAGGAGTGGCTGGAGATCGCCGGCTGCGGCATGGTGCACCCCAAGGTTTTCGAGAATGTCGGATACGATCCCGACAAGTGGAGTGGGTGGGCCTTCGGCTTCGGCATCGAGCGGATCGCGATGATCCGTTACGCCATCGACGACATCCGTCTCTTCTACCAGAGCGACCTGCGCTTCCTGCGGCAGTTCTGACCCAAGAATCCTGATTCCCGAACCCAATTTTTCAGTCATGAAACTGACCCTCAACTGGCTCAAAGATTACGTCGACTTCGACTGGTCCCCCGAAGAACTCGCCGAGCGCCTGACCATGCTCGGGCTCGAGGTGGAAGGCATGGAAAAGACCTCAGGGGCCTTCGAGAACATCGTGGTGGCACAGGTCATCAAGAAGGAGCAGCACCCGGATGCGGACCGCCTCTCCCTTTGTCAGGTGAACGACGGCACCGGCGAACGCCAGATCGTCTGTGGTGCCACCAACTTTGTCGAAGGCAGCAAGGTGGCACTCGCCCTGCCCGGCTGCGAAATGCCAACCGCTCCTGGCGAAAAGCCCTTTGTCATCAAGCCCGGCAAGATCCGGGGCGTGAAGTCCGAGGGCATGATGTGCTCCGGAAAGGAACTGGGACTCACAGCCGACAGCGATGGCCTCATGCTGCTTCCCGAAGACGCCAAGGTCGGACAACCCTTCGGCGAACATCTTGGCCGTGCCAAGAGCGACGTGATTTACGACCTCGAAACCACTCCCAACCGCCCCGACTGGAACAGTGTCATCGGTATCGCCAGGGAAATCAGCGTCCTGACAGGAAACCCGCTCAGGAAGCCCGACACCGGCAGCCTGTCCGAAGCCACCGATACCCCGTCCGCAGAGGACACGGTTTCCGTCTCATTGAAGAGCGAGGTGCTTTGCCCACGCTACACCGCCAGGGTCATACGAGGAGTCAAGGTCGGTCCGAGCCCGGACTGGCTGAGGGAGCGACTGGAAGCGGTCGGGATTCGGAGCATCAGCAACGTGGTTGACGTGACCAATTTTGTGATGCTTGAGATGGGACACCCCCTGCACGCCTTCGATCTCCACCTTCTTTCCAGGAATGCCGAGGGCAAATCCTCAATCCTGGTCAGGACGGCTGAGGATGGGGAGGTCTTCACCACCCTTGACGAACAGGAAAGGAAGCTCGATACAGGCAACCTCGTCATCGCCGATGAGGAGAAGGCTGTTGCTCTCGCTGGCGTCATGGGTGGACTCAACACGGAGATCAACGACAACACCAAGGACGTCCTGATAGAGAGCGCCTACTTCGAACCCAGAAGCATCCGCGCCACCTCCAAGAAACTTGGGCTTTCCACGGATTCCTCCTATCGCTTCGAGCGCGGAGCCGATGTCGAGATCTGTGATGAGGCAAGTCGTCGTGCCGCACAATTGATCCTTGAGACCGCAGGCGGATCACTCGCCGCCGGAGCCGTCGATGCAAGAAGCATCATCGTGGAGCCGGCCACCATCACCCTGCGCTTTGCAAGGACCCGTGAGATCCTTGGAATCGAGATCCCTCCCGCTGACCAGGTCGAGACCCTGAAGCGCCTTGAACTGAGGATTGTCTCCCAGGATGAGAACTCGGTCACGGTTCAGCCGGCCAGCTTCCGCGTCGACCTCAAGGGCGAGATCGACCTGATCGAAGAGGTCTGCCGGATCTACGGAGTCGATCGCATTCCTTCCACACCTCCCCGGGGTGCCTTCGGGATCAACGATCACGACACGATTCACGACCGCCTGGCCGAAGTTCGGCAACTCCTGATCGGCATGGGTCTGTTCGAGGCACAGGGTCAGACCCTTGTTTCCGAGAAGGCTGCAAGGCTGGCAGCGGAAGATCACCTGCCCCTGGTAAATCCCTTGAGCCAGGACATGAATGTGGTTCGCCCCAGCCTGATTCCGGGCCTCCTGGACATCCTGCGTCACAACGCCAACCGTTCCCTCCCCGGAATCGCCCTCTTTGAAATTGGAAGGACCTTTCCCATCGTCGAGGGAGCCGCGGTCGAGGATCGAAAACTCGCGATCGCGCTGACCGGAGAGCGCACGCCCGAATACTGGGCCGAGAAGGCACCTGTCGTCTTCGACATGATGGACCTGATCGGTGTCGTCGAGACTCTCCTTGAGCGCATGGGGGTCCGTGGCATCCAGTTCCGTCGGCACAATGCTCCAACCCAGCTCTTTGCCGAGTCGGCGTCCATGCTGTTGGGCAAGAAGGAACTTGGCGTCCTTGGTCAACTCATGCCACCTCTTGCTTGGGACTACGACCTGAAGAAACCCGCTTTCATGGCCGAGGTCAGCCTGACAGCGCTGTTCTCGCTGGCGCGGGCCAAAACGTCCTACGAGACACTTCCTGAGCAACCCTCAATCCGTCGTGATGTCGCCATGCTGGTTGACGAGGATGTCAGTCACTTCGACGTCGAGAAAGCAGTTCGGCGGGCCAAGGCGGACTTCCTGGAATCCGTGGAGCTTTTTGACATCTACCGTAGCGAGGACCTGGGGATGGACAAGAAGAGCGTCGCCTATGCCCTGACCTACCGTCATCCTGAGAGGACACTCAAGGACAAGGAAGCCGACAAGTCCCACGCAAGGATTGTTGCCAGCCTGGAAAACAACCTGGGAGCCCAGATCAGGTAGGAAGAAGGATGCTCATCAGGTTCTGGTCAGGAAGAAGATCCTGCAGACCCAGGCGAAGGAAGCCGGCTACTGGAGCCGCCCGGTCCTCGTCTGCATCCTGACGGGAGCAGTCGAACCGGTTGAGGCAGGAACAGCACCACCACCTGAGCCATCACAGCACAGGATCGAGGTATCAAGGTTCAGGTTCTGCCGTGGATCTGATGCCTTACCCAAAGGCCTGACCTGCCGCATGATGACATCCCGAATGCCGGCATCACGACGAACGGAGCGATTTCCCATGATCACATCATAGATGGTTGGAGAGACGCTTTGGCCGTTGATTGAGACCCGCTCGTTTCCGGCGCAGGGATCAAAGATGGGTTGAACAAACCGGGGCTGAACGAAGAACGGGGTGTCCCGACTTGATGCGACATACTCGGAGCGATCAAAGATGGCATGATCACGCCCGGCGCGGACAATCTGCCCCTTTTCCATCACCGGCATCTCAAAAACAGGAGCCACAATCGGATGCCTTACACGACAGATCTGCGCTGATGTCTGGAAGACACCGCCCCAGATAAGAAGGAAAATTGATAGAAGGAAAATTTTTCTGACTCCACTCACGTGCAGTTTCCTTACCAAAACGAGTAATCCGGTGCAAATGCTTTCAGAAGGTCGCCTTCATATCCGATGAAAGGTGTGAGGGTCCCTGATCGGTGCAATCCTTGAAAAATGGGCATATTGAGTCGCAATATCTCCTTGATTCGATAGGATGTTCACGCAGAATATTTTTATCAACGGGACACTTCTGTCTCATTTTTGATCACATGGGTTTAGGCAAGTTTCTGGGAAGACATTGGTTGCAGGTCGCGTTTTCGTTCACGCTCGACGCTGCCATCATGTGTACCGCGTTCATATTGGGAACGGCCCTGAAATTCGAAGGTTCCGTTTTCTGGTTCAAGATCCTTGAATACTGGCCCAGCATCATCACGGGGGCGTTCTTCTTTTCCAGCGCCAATTACGTCTTCGGCCTATACGAGCCCACCACGATCCTATCGGTCAAATTCCGCCGCTCCCTGATGCTCTATGCAAGCCTCTGCCTGTCGCTCGGCTTCATGTTCGCCCTCTTTTACGGCAACTACTCAGGCCGCATCGGTCATGGTGTGATGCTCTTCAGCTTTCCAATTTCCTACCTGCTTTCCCTGCTCCATCATGCCTGTATTTATCAAAGGCTGAAGAATGTGAGGGACAGGATTGTCTTCATCGTCACCTGCCGTGAGGATGAGAAGGAGATCCCCATCCTCATGCGGATGGCCGAGGTGAACATTGACCTGGCAGGCGTTGTCACCACCCACGATTACCAACCCGAGGTGGACGTCCCAGTCCTTGGTTCCGTTGAGGATCTTGAGGAAATCGCACTGCGCCATGGTGTCTCGAGGGTCATCTGCACCAATTTCAGCCTATCCGAGGCAGGTCTTTTCAATCTCTACTGCCGCCTGCGTTATGCCGGTATCAATGTGATGCCGCTGGTAAACCTGTGTGAGGAAACCTTCCAGCTGGTCCCCGTGGAACTGGTGTCGTCCGAATGGCTGCTGAACGCCAGCGCGGGCCCGGGATTCTTCTACATCAAGAAGCTGAAACGGGGATTTGATATCGCCACCTCCCTGGCAGGTCTCGTCTTCCTCGGCCCCTTCCTCCTGATGGGCATGCTCTGGATCAAGCTGGTCTCCAGGGGACCGGTCTTTTACCGACAGGTCCGCTGCGGACGCTTTGGCCGCCCCTACGAGGTGATCAAGCTGCGCTCGATGAAGATCGACGCGGAAAAGGATGGGGTTCAATGGGCGCAGAATGAGGACCCAAGAGTCATCCCTGGAGGCGCACTTCTCCGGAAGTATCGAATCGATGAGATTCCCCAGTTGTTCAACGTCATCAAGGGGGAGATGTCCTTTGTCGGGCCCCGTCCCGAGCGTCCGGAGTTCACCGATGAGCTGGCAAAGGAAATCCCGTTCTTCAGGGAGCGTCTGCTCGTTCAGCCCGGGATTACAGGCTGGGCACAGGTCAACTATCCCTATGGTGCCTCTGTGGATGACGCCCGCAGAAAGCTGGAGCTTGTTCTTTACTACATGAAGCACATGAGCCTCGTTCTCGACCTCTTCATCCTCCTGAACACGGTCAGGATCATCCTGATAGGAG
>CAZKNW010000179.1:0-7918 GCA_964554035.1 uncultured Verrucomicrobiota bacterium | reverse complement strand
GACCACGGCCGCATCTACCGCGTGACCTACCCTTCACGCCCGCTGGTCAAGCCGGCGAAGGTTGCCGGAGCCAGCATCAAGGAACTCCTCGAGAACCTGAAGCTTCCCGAATACCGCACCCGCTACCGCACCCGCCGGGAACTGCGCGGCCACCCAGCCTCGAAGGTCATCCCCGCGGTGAAGAAATGGGCTGCAGCACTCGACAAGAAGGATCCCAACTACGACCGCTTGATCTGTGAAGCGCTCTGGGCGACCTGGGCGCAGAACCAGGTCGATGAAGACCTGCTTCATCAGGCACTCAACTCACCCCGCTACGAGGCACGCGCCTCAGGCGTGAATGTCCTGCGCTACAACCACAGTAAGATTCCAAACAGCACCGAGCTCTTCATGAAGGCGGCACAGGACCCACACCTACGTGTCAGGCTGGAGGCCATCGTCGCCGCCTCATGGCTCGACAACCCGGATGGTGCCAGGATCGCGTTGGAAGGACTGAAGAAGCCCTTCGATCGCTGGATGGGCCCCGTCTTTGACGCCGTGATGAAGAGCACGCTCAAGGATGATGTCGAAGTCCTGAAGGCCAACAAGCAACTGGCCCTCAAGGACAACCCACGCGCCGTGGAATACTTCGCGGGCAAACTCGATTTCTCTGTGAAGAGCGAGGAGAACAAGAGCTACGGCCCCACCACAAAACTCAACAAGGAAGAGATGGCCGGTTACAAGCTCGGCAAGCAGGTCTTCTCCCGCGACGGCCACTGCGCCACCTGTCATCAATACAATGGGCTCGGACTCGACAATGCCTATCCGCCCCTGACCAAGAACGACTGGCTCGGCGATGACGAACGCATCATCAAGATCGTGCTGCACGGTCTCTGGGGAGCCATGGAGGTCAACGGAAAGCACTTTGACCCGACCAAGGGCGTCCCACCCATGCCCGGGTTTGGAGGATTCACCAAGGACGAGGAGATCGCCGCCGTGATCAACTACGTGCGCAACTCATGGGGCAACAGCCATCCCTTCGTCAGCGCCTCCGACGTGGCCAAGGTACGCGCCGCCACCAAGGGTCGCAGCAACTTCTACATGGTCGATGAACTCATGAAGGAGCACCCCGTCGCCGGATGGGAGAAGTGGAAGAAGACCACCATCGACACCTCGTTCGAATAGAGCGAGCCAGACAGAATGATCTGCAAGGGTGCGTCCACTGGGCGCACCCTTTTTTGTTGCTGAATCTCGGGTTCCACCCCGAATTTTCAGTTTCTGTGAATGGTCGGGGTTGGTATACGTCCTTCACACCTGTTCCATGTCTGGTCAACACCCATCCAGGCGGGGTCTCGCCCCGATCTTGTTCGCTTCGGCCCTGGCCTTGATGCTTTGCACCGCAGCGGCCTCCACCGGAACATCACCCGACCGGGTGACCTACGAGGAACACATCCGCCCCATCTTCAAGACCCACTGCTTCCACTGTCATGGTGAGGCGGGCGTCACACGTGGCGGATTGGATCTCCGTTTGAAGCGCCTGATCGAGAAGGGCGGCGAGGACGGTCCCGTCCTGGCACCCTCCCACGAGGAGAGCGTTCTTTTCACCAATGTGGAGACCGGACGCATGCCAAAAGGAGAACATCGACTTTCGGATCACGACATCGAGCTGATCCGCAGGTGGATTGATTCCGGTTCCCCCACCCTGCGACCCGAGCCTGCCGACCTGGACCCGGACAACTACATCACGGAGGTCGAGAAGAACCATTGGTCCTTCCAGCCCATTCGCCGCCCTGCCCTACCCGAGGTGGTCGACCGCTCACGCATCCAGTCCCCGATCGACACCTTCATCCAGGCTCGACTTGAGGAAGCGGGACTGTCGATGGGCGGAAAGGCATCGAGCTCCACCCTTCTCCGTCGAGCCGCCTTCAACCTCACCGGGCTCCCTCCCTCGTTGGAGGAGCAGGAACGCTTTTCTGCCAATGGATCGCCGGAGGCATTCCCCCAACTTGTGGACCGTCTTCTGGATTCACCCCACTATGGAGAAAGGTGGGCGAGGCACTGGCTCGACATTGCGGGCTATGCCGATTCAGAGGGCTTCAATGAGCAGGACGACCTGCGTCCCTACGCCTGGCGCTACCGTGACTACGTCATCCGATCCCTGAATGCGAACAAGCCCCTCGACCAATTTATCACGGAACAGTTGGCGGGCGATGAACTGGCAGGCCTCACGGAAGAGGATGCCTGGCCGCGCACGCAGGATCCCCACGTCCGGGATCTGCTGACCGCAACCGGCTTTCTCAGGATGGCACCCGACGGAACGGCAAGAGACCTGAGCAAGCCCGCGGTCAACGCGGTCATCACCGAGACCCTGAAGGTGGTGTCCTCCTCCCTCATGGGACTGACCATGGGCTGTGCCGAGTGCCATGACCATCGTTTCGATCCGATCCTGCAGAAGGATTACTACAGCCTGAGGGCGATCTTCGAACCCGCCTACAACGCCTCCAAGTGGCAGCGCCCCAATGCAAGAAGGGTCTCGCTTTACACGCCCGAGGAACGGGAAGAGGCGAACACGATCGAGAAGGAAGCCGTCGCCTACCACAAGAACCACTATGACAAGCGCGAGAAGGAGATCATGGACATTATCTTCGAGCGCGAAATCCTCAAGATACCTGAAGAGGTCCGCGAAATGGGGCGCACCACCTACAACACCAACGCACGCGACCGGACACCCGAACAGAAGAAGCTTTTCGAGGATCTCTACCCGAACCTCAACGTGCGTCCTGGTGGGTTCCTGAACCTCTATCTGGAGGTCTATGAGGATGGGAAAAAGTTCCAGAAGGAACTCGCCGACCTGAAGGCGGAGGAAAACAAGATCCGCGCCAGGAAACCGAGGGAGGAGTTCCTTCGCGTGCTGCTTGAAAAACCCGAGACACCGCCTGTGACCCGGCTGTTTCACCGCGGCGATCCCGAGTCACCAACCGATCCCGTGCCACCCTCCGGCCTGACGGTGCTCACCGAGCGCATCCCCGTTGCCATTCCGGACAACGATGCCGCCCTGCCCTCCTCCGGGAGACGCCTTGCCTTTGCGAAATGGCTGACCTCACCTGACAATCCCCTGCTGGCCAGGGTACTGGTCAACCGCATCTGGATGCATCACTTCGGACGTGGACTCGTTGAAAGCATTGGAGACTTCGGATTTCAGGGAACGCCACCTTCCCACCCTGAACTCCTGGACTGGCTTGCGGCCGAATTGATCGAGAGCGGATGGGACATGAAGCATCTGCAGAGGATGATCCTCAATTCGCGCGTCTTCCAGCAGGCTTCCACCAATCGCCCCGAAGCAATCGAGATCGATGCCGACAACCAGCTTCTCTGGAAGATGCCCATCCGCCGGCTTGAGGCGGAGATCCTCCGCGACACGGTGCTCGCCACGAGCGGGCGTCTCAACCGGGACATGTTCGGTGCCCCGGTCCAGGTGACCCCCAACGACGATGGCGGGTTCATCGTCGGCAATGGCAAGCCCAGCCCGACACGGGTGGAGGATCGTCGCAGCATCTATGTGCGGATGCGACGCTCCGAACCCGTCTCTCTGCTTGAGACCTTTGATGCGCCCCAGATGGAGCCCAACTGCGAGCAGCGCAACGTCTCCACCGTGGCTCCCCAGGCACTCAGCCTGATGAACAGTGGATTCGCGATTGAGCAGGCCGAACACTTCGCCAACCGCCTGATCGCGGAAGCCGGTTCCAGGCCGGAGGCACAGCTCCACCTTGCATGGCAACTGGCCTTCGCCAAGGCACCGACTCCCGAGGAGATCCAATCCACCACCGCCTATCTGGAAGAGCAGACCAACCACTTCAAGGCGAACAAGCCCTCCAAGGCCTCCGGGAAGGAGAATGCCGATCCGGCCTTCCTCTCCCTTGCGAGCTTCTGCCAGGTCCTTCTGGGCTCCAATCCCTTTCTCTACGTTGATTGAACCATGAATCCCTTGAATCAAGGTCACTGCCAGTCACGCCGCCACTTTGTCGGCTCCACCGCCTTTGGCATCGGCGGACTGGGGCTTGCCCAACTGCTTCAGCAGGACGCCATGGCCGCACCCGCCAAGCCCGCACTGGAGAAGCCCACCTTCGACCTCTCCGCCAAGGCACCTCCACGTCCTGCACGTGCCAAGGCGATGATCTCCCTCTTCATGGGAGGTGGTCCCAGCCATCTCGACATGCTGGATCCCAAGCCGCTGCTTGAGAAGTATGACGGAAAACAGTTTCCCGGAACCGACATCAAGTATGACAACGCCGGTGGTGCCTCCTCCACGGTCATGGCCAGCCCGTTCAAGTTCAGGAAACATGGACAGTGCGGAACGGAGGTCTCCGAGCTGCTTCCCCACACCGCCGGAATCGTCGATGAGATCGCCGTGGTGCGTTCCATGAACCTTGGCGGCCTTCGAAACCACGTCGCGGGCATGCGCGCGTTGAACACCGGTATCGGCCAGGCGGGGCGCCCGGCGCTGGGCAGCTGGATGACCTACGGCCTTGGAACGGAAAGCCAGGAGCTTCCCGCCTTCGTCGCCCTGATCGTGGGAAGCAACCCACCCGGCTCACCCTATTGGTCCAGCGCCATGCTGCCCTCCATCTATCAGGGTACAGTCGTGAGAGACAAGGCACCGCGCATCATGAACCTCGACCCGCCGGCCCATCTCAAGGGAGAGGCACAGGCGCGGCAGTTCAGCCTGCTTGAGCAGCTCAACCAGATCCACCTTCGGCAACACCCGGGCGAACACGACCTCGAGGCACGCATTGCCAGCTACGAACTCGCTGCCAACATGCAGCTCGCTGCCAAGGAGGCACTCGACATCGCCAATGAAAGTGAGGCCACACGCAAGCTCTACGGTCTGGACAACAACCTGACCCGACAAATGGGCGAGGCCTGCATCATCGCCCGTCGGCTCGTCGAGCGCGGCGTCCGCTTCGTCAACATCTGGCACTACGCCTGGGACATGCACGAGAACATCAACGGCGTGCTTCCGGGACGCTGCCAACGTACCGATCAACCATCGGCCGCGCTGGTGAAAGACCTCAAGATGCGGGGCCTTCTCGACACCACCCTCGTGCATTGGGGTGGAGAGATGGGTCGACTTCCGGTCATCCAGAACCGCGGCGAGAACAAGAAGCCCGGCCGCGACCACAATACCGACGGCTTTTCCATGTGGCTGGCGGGTGGAGGCATCAAGCCCGGCATCACCTACGGCGCCACCGATGAATTCGGCCACAAGGCGGTGGAGGACGTGGTCCATCACTACGACTACCACGCCACCCTCATGGACCTCTTCGGCATGGACAACCAGCACCTCGCTTTCAAGCGCAACGCCCGCGAGGAAACCCTGCTGAACGGACAGCCAGGAAAGATCCAGACCGGCCTGCTCGCGTAGCACCCTCTCTTCATTGAGGCGTCCCATCCTGGGATATCCGTTGAGGGGGGGGGCGTTCTTGGATTGCCTTCAATCCCCGCTTCAAGTCACGGACGATTTTGGAAGGTTGGAGATAAAGATTGGTGCTCTCGGCAAGCTTGTCTTCGAGATTGAAGAGCGGTCCTTCCGGAAGGTCAGGATTGATCGAGAACTACTGCGCCGAGTAGCCACCGTCGACCGGCCAGACCGCACCATTGACGAACGAAGCCTCATCCGACGCAAGGAACGCGATGACATTGGCGATCTCCTCCGCCGTCCCCATGCGTCCGGCCGGATGCAGCCCATTCAGCGTTTCCAAGGTCGCAGGGTCTCCCGTCACATTGGCCGTCAGCGAGGTGTGAACAAATCCGGGCGCGACCGCGTTGACGCGAATACCTTCCGCTGCAAGACGCACTCCCATGTCACGGGTCAGCTGGCTGATGGCGCCCTTGCTGCTTGGATAGGGATTGAATCCGTCCGAAAACTTGAGGGCCGTTGGATATCCGGTGAAACCAATCACGGAACTCAGGTTGATGATCGCGCCTCCTCCTGATTGCTTCATCGCCTCCACCGCCGCATGGGCCATGAGCATGGAGCCTTTCACATTCACCTCCATCACCTTGTCCCAGCGCTCCTCAAGACTCGCATCCTTGCCCACGTTGCGGGCCGTGATCCCTGCGGAGTTCACCAGGATGTCCAAGCGTCCTCCTTTCTCCAAGGCGGCCGCAACGACCGCTTCGACGTCACTCGAACGACTCACATCGGCCGCCAGCACTCCGACGGATGGGAAATCACGGGTCAGGGATTCCAGAGAGACGTCATTGATATCCGTGGCAAACACCTGCGCTCCCTCACTCAGAAACTTCCGCACAGTGGCATGACCGATCCCTGATCCGGCTCCCGTGATGACCGCAAACTTGCCCGCCAATCGCATGCCGCTAGTTATCTGGAGAAGCTTTTCCTTCGCAACTGAATTGTTCCAATTTGAATGTACTTGCCGCACCTCTTGCTGCCGCTACCTTCTGGCCGGATAGGGAGTTGTCCCAGATTTTCCGTCATGCATTTTTGCCGTATCATCCTCCTCTGCATCCTCTGCTCGACGGCAATCAATGTGACCGGAGCCCACCCACTGGATGAGTGGACATGGGTTACGCCCAAACCGACCAGAGACGTTCTCACCTATGTCGGCCATATGAATGGATCATTCATCGCCGTCGGAAGGAAGGGAACGGTTATCACTTCTGGGGACGGTGCCGATTGGACCGTCCACAAAAGGCCGCCTGGAGCACCCTGTTTGACTGCGATCGCCTATGGGAATGGCACGTATGTCACCGTTGGAGAAGTCGGGTTCCTGGCGCGTTCCGCTGATCTCTCTTCGTGGGTAGTCATCCCATCAGAAACCGAGGACAACATCACAGACATCGCCTTTGGCAATGGACACTTTGTCGCGGTGACATCAGCCGGGCATTTCTTGAGATCAAGCGACGGCATGGAATGGACCACCATGACCAGTATCCTTGGAATGACACCTGACTACTCGAGATTTAATGATCCAACCATTCTCCCTGTTTTTCCATCCATGCGCTTCGTTCAAGGACGGTTCTGGTCCACGGCAGATGAGTTCGTTCTTGTCAGTTCAGAAGACGGCCTGACTTGGGAGTTCGAGAAGGATTTTGGTTTTGGCCCCATCAGTAATGTCGCCACCGACGGGACCGATTTGCTCGTTGGAGTGGCGCATGGTTTTTCTAGAAAAGCAAACGGAGAAGCCTGGGGAGAACCGGTCAACTTCGATGGAACAACACCTGTAATAGAAGACAACGGCAGACTACTACCTCGCGAGTTCGTTTCTGGTGATGGCAAGGTATTCTCCATGCAGAGCCCGCATAGAATTTTCAACCAGTTTGGTTCCAGCGGCCTTGTTCTTGAAAAGGACCAACCCGCCAGCCAAACCGACTTTGATATTTCACTTTTTTCATGGGTCGACCACGAAGGCACCTTGGTGGGAGTTGGCGCAAAAGGAGAAATTCTCAGGTCAACTGACTGGTCAACCTTCGAAACTGCCGTCAAATCATCCATCCCATCGGGTTTCATATTCATTGACATGGCTAAAAAGGATCAGAGATTCGTCGCGATCGGATATCACGCATTGGCGATAAATGACCAAAGATATTACTCGGTGGTAAGCGATGATCTCGAGAACTGGACCACCCATCAAATTGATGCCCCCTCGGGTCTTATCAATATAGTCTCTGGAGAACAGGGTTTCATCGCGAGGACTGGCTACTATAATGAAGAACAAAGCATCTTGTTCTCGGCGGATGGAGTAAGCTGGGAAAAAAGAACCGTGAAAGCCCCTCCCATATTGATTCGGCAGGTACTCCATCTTAATGGAAACTGGGTAATCTTCCTGCCTGACGGCCCGCGATGGTCTCAAGACACAATTACGTGGAACGAAGTGGAATCCTACGAACCAGGTGAGAATGACCAACAAGTGGTAGCCAA
>CAZKNW010000178.1:0-8013 GCA_964554035.1 uncultured Verrucomicrobiota bacterium | reverse complement strand
CCATGCTCAAGGCTCTCAGCCTTCCCCCTACGCTGGGCTCATCCAGAATGCAGCTTAACCGCGAGGAACGGCTGCAGACCCGCAACTTCACGATGAACTACAACGACATGAGCCATGCCGTTGCAGGGCAGGAATATGGTATCCTTGCCAGGGACTATATGCCCTACAAGTTCTTCGAGAAGATCGACTTTGCCGCTGCTGCTGGAGCGGAACTGGCGATCATCTACAACAACACCGGGGGAGACCAGCGGCTCAGGATGGGTGGCACGGAATACACCACCATACCAGCCGTGTTCATCGGCCAGAATGATGGAGAAGCCCTCAGGGATCAGATTGCCACCAACCTTGCCGTCACGGCGGGCATGACCACCGACCAGACCTTCTATGATTTCGAGGTGACGGAATCCCTGATCTGCGAGCATGTCGGTGTGACCGTGGATTCCACTCACACCTCGAGGGGGGATCTCAGGATCATCCTTGTCTCCCCTTCAGGAACCAAGAGTGTCCTTCAGGTGCCCAATCTCGATACCTCGGCTGGACCTCAGGACTGGACCTATTGGAGCGTGCAGCACTTCTTCGAACCGACCAAGGGAACGTGGCAGGTAGGATTCAGCGACCAGCTTGCGGAGGGAACGGGAGATGTCCTCTCGGTCAAGCTGACCCTGCGGGGAGTTGCGATCAGCGACGTGGACAAGGATGGGCTTGATGATTTCTGGGAGCAATCCGTCTTTGGAAACCTGCTGCAATCCGCTCCGGGTGATCCGGATGGCGACGGCTTCGGCAACCTCTTTGAACAGGTGGCCTCGATGAATCCCGTGCTGAATGAAACGCCCTTCCAGATGGGGGCGCATCGTGTCTTTGATGACATCGTACGACTAAGCTGGCCTTCGGTCGAAGGCCAGACCTATTCGGTGGAGTCGATGGATGATCTTGGTGAAGCCTTTCAGCAGGTGGAACAGGTGACTGGCCGAAAACACGAGACGGAAATGATCCTGCCGGCTTCCGCCCTGCGAAGGTTTCTCAGGGTGGGGGAGCTTCCCTGAGATCATTCCGTCTGGGCCGGTTCCGGCGCCTCGCGGGCCCGGTAGAACATGATTCCGTCACTGACCGTATCGGTGACGTCAAGGATCCCGGTGGGTGTCAGCCAGCTTCCAAGGGACGTCCAGCCATTGAGATCTCCGGAGTATTCCAGCGAGTAGGTGAGTCCCGGAGTACCCTGAACCCGGATCTGCGATTCATTTCCATTCCGCGAAAGGAGGGTTACCTGCGGTGCTGCGGACGGACGTTCCATGGCGGTGATGGTGAAGTTGTCGAAGAGCATGAAGTTGTTTCCCGGGTTATCCGCGTCCAGGACCAGCCAGCCGGCTCCGATGTCACCCAGTGTTCGTTTGGTGGCATTGGTTGAGATGGGCTGGTCGGTCACCACTTCAGTCGCATTCAGATAGGCGCTCCAGAGATTGTTTTCGAAGTCCATCACGATGGTCAGCGAATAGATGACCTCGTTTTCAAAGGACCATGTCGTCGGCTGGATCTCGTTTCCATCGTTCAGGGCGTAGCAGACACCGAGGGTTGAGTTGTCGAGGGCCAGGGTGAAAAGGAACTGCACGTCCTGGTTGTAGACGGTCCATCGAAAGTCATCGCGTCCTCCCTCCGTGGAATCACGGACCAGGAAATCGGTGGTCATGATCACGATGGGTGTATTCTGCGCGACCGGGTCGTAGCCGATCGGCTGCCAGACGGTGGTGAAGGTTTCGGACGTATCGAGGGGAGGGAAAAAGCCAACGTAGGCCTGCTGCCCGCCGGTGCCGAATCCATCATCAAGAATCCCATGGCCTCCGCTTCCTTCGGATTCCCAACCGTTCTGGCCGCCCAGCTCGAAACCGGTGTCGTAGCCACTGTCGGCCTCGAATCCGGTCGTGAAGAGGATCGATCTCTCAGCCGCTGCCGCCAGGGTTCCGATCAGGCAGAGCAGGATTGCGATGGGGGAAGAGTATTTCATGTCTACTCCCTTCTGGACGGACGGGATCCGGGTGAACGGCTGATCGTGCCCGAGCTGGAGCGCGAACCCGATGAAGGACTGACGGCAGACCGTGTTGGAGGAGCCGAGCGCGGGGCGGGAGCTGCCGACCGGCTTGGTGCCGGGCTGGAGTAGCTGGGAATGGAGCGCCGCTCCACAGGCGCCTGACTTCGCCTGAAGACCTGACCGCTTGACTGGACACGGCTGGGACTGCTGCTGATCGTTGTCGAGGTCGTACGGCTGGGAATCGAAGAGCGGCTGTTCAGGTTGAACGCCCTCGAGGATGTGGAGTAACTGGTGGGAGCGGGTGGTCTTCCGGAGGGAGTCGAAGGAGTGGCCAGGATCGAGGATGCCCTCGAACGCGTGGGCGAATCATAGACGCTGCTGCCTGATCGCGAGCCATAGCCGCTTTCAACACTGGAACTCCGGCTTGGAACGTAGGTTCGGCTGCTGTTTGGATTGTAGATCCGTGCCGTGCTTGAGGGAGTGGGCTGATAGATGATCGTCGGACTGGACGAAGGCGTCGACGAGATCGATGACTGGCTGCGACTGCTGGAGAGGGGCCTGAACGAGGGCGTCCTTGCTGCCATGGCTTCTTTCCGGTCGGCCAGGGAGTTCTCTGGCGCCGGGTGGGTCAGTGTGGTGAATCTGGAGGATACCGAAGAGGGCACTTCTCTTGATGAACTTACCGGGGTTCGGCTGGATGAACCTGACACCTGCGTGGATCGCTGGGCCGGCACGCTGCTGCGGGTGACCTGGGGCGATGGCGTGCTGGAGGCGGCGGAGGTCGACACAACTGATGGACGGCTCGTGGTTCGGCTGATGGCATTGGGCAGCACCAGTCTGGACCCACTGGAAGTCTGTCCTCTGCCTGCCGGTTCCTGGACAGACTTGGCCATGGGACCTCGGGAAGGGGCACCCACGGCCCTCACGACCAGGCCATCGTTCGTGCGTTCAAGCACGTCCGGACGTACCTGACCACGATTCTCCACAGGCACGGACTGGACTCTTGTCCTTGGGACATTGGTCCGGGATGCGAGCTCCACGTCGGCGACGGGAACACCCTGATTGATGATGAGGGTGCCATTGTTCACGATGTGCTGATTGATGACCTCGGTCCTGCCATGGATGTCGCGGACCCGGTCCCGGTGCACTGAATGCCTGTAGGGGTGTGCGGAATGAAGGTGCCTCAGTGGGACATAGCAATAGTCCGCGAATCCGAGGCCAAACTCGAGGTGGGCATGGATCCCTCCTCCTGAGTAGTGAAAGCCGTGGCTATAGCGTGCGGCCGGAGGCAGGGGGGCCCAACCGCAGTAGGTGGAGGACCTGCGCCAGCTCACCCAGGCAGGTGCCCATGTGTTCCCGGGAACCCAGATCCACCCATGACTACGGTGGTTCGCCCATCGACCGTAGTGGAAGGGGATGTGTCCCCAGCTGTAGTCGGACTGCCAATACCATCCGAGGTCGGAGTAGAGCCATCGACCACGATGATGATAGGGCCGCCAGGAGGTGTCGACGACGGCCGCAGTGGGCCGCCAGCAATTGCCGTAGTCAGGAACCGTCAGCCAGGTGCCGTAGGGATTGAGCTCTGCGTAGTAACGTTCCACCACGACCGGCTGCTGCACCACAAGGGGCTGTTCAACGTAGACAGGTTGCTCGACCACGACCGTTTGCGATTCGACTGTCGTGGATTCGGATTGGACCACGGGAGGTGCCACTGCTGAGGGAGGGGGCGGCACCGATCCAACCAGCTGTTCCCCGGCCGACTGATCCTCGAGTGTGGGGGATGTCAACATGCCGCGCTCTGAGGCCCTGATCATGGTTTCGACCACCTGGTCGGAAAGACCGATGTCACTCAGGTGCACCACTTCCTCCGCGGTGGGAGCCCTGGGGACCATCTGCGATTGCACATAGGCGATCTGGACCTCCTCCGATGCCCCGGATTGCGCCAGCTTGACGACGCCATCAATGACCGTCTGAAGGTCGGCCTGGGGTTGCTGTGGTGTGGTCTGTTCCTGGACGTTGGGAGTGGGGGCGACCGTGGTTCTGGATTCCACCACATATCTGGGTGCCGGAGTGACCTGCTGCACCACCGGAGTCGGGTAGTGGTAGGAGGGTGAAGTGCAGGAGGCGAGGAGGCTGGCAACGCCTACGGTCAGCAACCAGCATCCTCCCTTGATGAAAAGTGTCTTCATTGAGCCATTGGGGTTGAGGTTGGCGAACTCATTGCATCAGAGCTTCTTCTGAAAACAATTAGTACGCGTGCGTGCTAAATACGACCCCGCGAATGGAAGGGCTATTCAAGCAAAGCGGAATAAAGTGGAGAATCCTCCAGGTCAAACGGTGAACCATTCATCGTGTCGTTGCATTTGATGACCAAAACTCATGTGATGGGAAAGGCAAGTTGCTTGGAGCGGGGAGGCTTGATGCATAGGGTTCTGGCCGCGCGACAATGGAGAATACGATCGAGACCATCATCAAGGAACTGCATGAGACCTACAGGAATTGCGGTGAAGGAGCCCTGGCCGATTACATTCCTGAGTTGACGAGGGCGGATCCTGCCTGGTTCGGAATCAGTGTGTTCACGGTGGATGGACACTGCTAAGAGGTGGGTGATCATGACAAGCCGTTCACCATCCAGTCCGTCTCCAAGGCCTTCACCTATGGCATGATCCTGGATGACCTTGGATTCGAACCTGTCTTCGCGAAGATCGGGGTGGAGCCTTCCGGAGAGGCCTTCAACTCCATCAGTCTGGATCCCCTCACCGGCCGACCGCGCAATCCCATGATCAATGCCGGTGCGATCGCAGCCACGGGACAGGTTCACGGTGGTGACTTCGACAGAAGGTTCTCGCGCATTCTCAAGAAGTTCAGTGCCTATGCCGCGAAGAACCTCGATGTCGATGAATCGGTCTACCGGTCTGAAAGTGCCACGGGGTTCCGCAATCGGGCGATCGCACATCTCCTGAGGAATTTTGGAATCATTGATGATCCCGTCGATGAGACGGTGGAGCTCTATTTCAAGCAGTGTTCCATCCTGCTGGATTGTTCGGACCTGGCCCTCATGGGTGCCACGCTGGCCAATGGGGGAGTCAACCCGATCACCCATGAACGCGTCCTCAAGCCGCAGAATGTGGACAGGGTCCTGAGTGTCATGGGCAGCTGCGGCATGTATGACTCCTCCGGCGAGTGGATACTCAAGGTGGGATTGCCTGCCAAGAGCGGTGTCGGCGGCGGTGTGCTTGGTGTCCTGCCGGGTCAGCTGGGAGTGGCGGTCTTTTCTCCACTTCTGGACGAGAAGGGCAATAGTGTCCGTGGCGTGAAGGCCTTTGCCGACCTGTCCAAGAGGTTCAACCTGCACCTGTTCAACTACCCGACTGTTTCGGATTACTCGATCCGCAGGGTCTATCGACTGAATGAGGCTGTGTCGCATCGAGTGCGTCCCCGTGCCCATCAGGACCTGTTGAGGGAAAAGGCCACCACCGTGACCGTTCTGGAACTCCAGGGGGATCTTTTCTTCAGCGCCATGGAGCGCCTTCTTCGGGTGCAGTGCCGGTATGCCGATGAAACCCAGGTCTTCGTCATCGATCTCTCCCGGGTCGGACTCATCGACAGGGCCACGGAGGAATTGATGATTCACGTGGCTGCGGATCTCCATGTGGTCGGCAAGCGCATGTTGCTCGTCGACCCACACCAACTCCTGACCAAGCACAGCTTCTATGGAGTAGGGCAGAGTGTCCGCTTTCACGACTCCATCGAGGGAGCGCTTGAGACCTGTGAAAACGATCTCTTGTATTCCGAGGGGATCACGGTGGACCAGGCGGTGGAGACTCCGCTTCGTGAGTTTGAGGTCTTTGATGGCCTCAGTGACCAACAGGTGGAGAAGCTTTCCCAGCTCGTTGAGGCCCGAAGTTTTTCATATGGGGAGAAGATCATCTCGCAGGGCGATGAGGCGAACAGTCTCTACCTGCTCGCCCACGGAGCGGTCAGCATCCGGGTGCATGCCGATTCCGATGCGAAGAGGGTGCAGCATCTGGCTGCCTATTATCCGGGGGTGACCTTTGGTGAGCTGGCCCTTGTGGACAAGAGTCGTTTTCGCTCGGCGGATGTGGTCGCTGACATGGATTCGACCTGCTATGTCCTTCCCGTGGCCGGTCTGGAGGAAATGCTTCACCATGATCTCGAAACCTACACGACCATTCTTCGAAACCTCCTCCTCCTGAACGCAGATCGACTCCGCCGTTGCAACCAGGAGATCCAGGCGCTCAAGGAATAGCTTGGGGATCACTCTCCTTCCGGACCGCGGGCCATGGCACGAACCAGCTCCGGAAAGCGGCAGTCCTCACAGGCGGCATTGGTGTGGGAGCAGAAGTCCGAGGCGATCTGGATGAGTCCCTGTTGAAGGGATGCAGAATCAATCTTTCTTGGAAGCATGCCCGGGATAAGCCGCTGGCGTGTCTTCCTCAACAAGAGGTTGTCCTGTGCCGCCGGCCAGTTGAAGTAGATGTCCCGCACCTTCTGCGAAAGATCGGAGTTGTTCCCTGAAAGCGCCTTTGCCCGAAACCAGGGAAGGATGGCGTTGATGGCGAGATCGGTTGTCCGGGAACTTCCCAGCATCTTCTGCGCTCCCGGGATCCTTGGAGCCCGGAAGGTCCAGTGATGGGACCAGAATTCAGGGTTTTCCGGATTGAGGATCTGATTCAGCCTGAGCGGAAGACCGCTTGTCCCGTCTTCAGAGTGGAACCAGTCATCAAGGTGCCTTGCCAGGTCCTGACGGGCGACCCAGTGCGCGGCGAGGGCCAGTCGGCGCTGTGGATGGTTTGCGGGCCGGATGCCGTGGAAACGCCATGCCTTCTTGGGCAGCATCCTCGATTCGTAGGTGCTTCTTTCGCGCCACCAGATGGCCCAAAGCTTCTTGAGGAAGGGATCCAGCGTCTTGGTCGTGTTGTGAGGAAGCAGGCCTGCCACGCCCAGAAGGATGGCCTGGAGGTGCTCAGGGGACTCGGCCAGTGACTCCTTCCTGAGGAACGACGGAACGATGCTTTCCGCAAGGCACTGCATCGCCCACGTGTTCTGCTTGTATCCCAGCCCCCGGAAAAGCGCTTCGTAAAGCGCCTGGGTCCAGCCTGTCACCCTTGACCGCGCGAGAATTGCGGCAGCCTTCATGTCGAGACGGCATTCAGCCGCCTCCCTCAGCAGCTCGATTCGCTGTTCTGATCCGAGAGAGGCGAGGGGGCCTGCGCATTGCCCCTTCCATTCTTCAGGTACAAGGACCAGAGAGGCGTGGGCAAAGGTGGCCGAGAGCTCGCTGACGGATGAGTCCACCGCCTTTGACAAATCCAGCTGGGGGCAGGGTGCCTCGCATTCCGGCAGCGGATGCCACGAGGCAAGAAGCCTGACCTCCTGGAAGGCCGGATCGGTCGCATGGCCATGATGGCTCCATCCACGACCTTCGATCTCAATCTCGACATCCCCCTCGATGCATTCGTCGCCAATACGCAGGATGGCCTGTCTGAAGTCCGGTCCGGCTTCTTGGTTGAGGAAACCGGGATGGATGACCTGAAGTGGGCGGCCGTCGCCTAGTCTTAGTTGGTCCCGCTGGAGTCTTTGATACTGCCACAAGGTTTGGAGAAGGCGTTCGGAGGGAATGACTCCATCCTCCCGGAGGATGCCTTCCCCCCCCTGACCCAGCCTCCATTCCTTGTAAGTTGGTACGACAGCAAGACTCACGACCCTACCCTCGAACTTTCTGGGAAGACGTCAAGAATGGAAAAATGGATGTCGTTCTGGGTTAAGGAATTCTGAAAAAACTGAGAACAAACCTTAAAGACCCGGCAAAATATGCCGATTTCAACGGACGAGGGAATGGTCCCGGACCATGTCCTTGAAAAGCGATGACAGACATCCTCAAAAACGGAAAAGGCAGCATGGCATGGGTTCTCCTGTGGTTGGCCCTTACCTGCGTCACTACTGAGGCTGCGACTTACCTGCAGACC
>CAZKNW010000177.1:0-8049 GCA_964554035.1 uncultured Verrucomicrobiota bacterium | reverse complement strand
CGAGAACATCATCACCATCCGCTCCCAGGTGACCACAGGAAACCTTCCCTACGAACAGGAGACGGGAATCATCGGCGTCTCGGACGCGGTCAGTGAGATCGGCAAGGTCGGCGTTGCCACGGGACCCGAGATCGAACTGGACCGGCTCGGCGTCGAGTCCCTCACGCGAATCAACATCGAGGACTTTGACCAGACCTTCCTGAAGGGCGCGGCCGGGGAGTTCGAAGGGCTCCGCCTGCGCCGGGCCCTGCGCTACCAGTCCTCCGATTCGGTCAAGCTGACCATCAAGGCTTCCATCGTGGAACCCGATATCCGGATCGTCGAGAACAACACCCTGTCGATCGGCGAGGACAGGATGGTCCTTTCAACACGACTCGGCATCCAGATCCAGCGAGCCGGCATCTTCAAGCTCACCTTCCCCATGCCAGCGGATCTCGACATCGAGTCCATCTCGGGAAGCCACCTTTCCCACTGGACCGATCTCGACGTCGATGGTGTCCGCACGATCACCCTTCATCTCAAGGGGAAGACCCAGGGAGCCACAGAAATCGCGGCTACGCTGAGCGGACAGGGTCTGGCGGATGGCGCCAGCCTCACGGTCCCGCGGATCAAGATCAACGAATCCGACAAGCAGACCGGACAGGTCATCATCTACCCGGAACAGGGCATGCAGCTGGAGATGACCCGACGGGATGGAACCACCCAGATGGATCCCCGTCTTTCGGGCATCAACAACAAGGACGTCCTGGCCTTCCGCCTGCTCCAGAAGGACTGGCAACTGGAAGCCACCATCACCAAGGTCGAGCCATGGATCCAGGCCGCCCTGCTTCAGGATCTGAGCATTCGTGAAGGCATGATCAAGGCGACGGTCCAGATGCAGTTCAAGATCGAGAATGCCGGTATCAAGTCCCTCACCCTCCGGATACCGGACGAGGCCGAGGCCGTTCGGATTGAATGCCCCCATCTCTCCGACTTCGTCAAAACGGAAGGCAGCACCAACGGATGGACCGAATGGGAGGTCACACTTCAAAGACGCATCATCGGAACCCACCCGCTCAAGCTGCTCTACCAGATCCCTTCAGATGGATCACTCCAACGCGTCGCATTGAAGAGCGTCCAGGGCAGCGGTGTGAACCTGCAGAGAAATTTCCTGTCCTTGAGGGCGGATGGACGCATCCAGCTCAGCGCCCCCGCCTCCACACCGGAACTTCAGGATACGGATTGGGAAGCCATTCCCCAGGAGGTCCGCAGGGCACTGGGCGGCACCGAAGGCTCACACGTCTACAGCGTGGCGAGACACCCCTTCACCTTGCCGGTCGAGCTCATCCGTCACGAAACCGCCGATCAACTTCCCGCCCAGGTCCGGAACACGCGCATTCACACCGTGCTCACCGATTCAGGCGTGATGCTGACCCAGGCCACCATTGAGCTGGATCCGGGAGACAAGCGCCATCTGAAGGTGACCCTGCCCAAGGGAGGCATCTTCTGGTTCGCCTCCGTCAACAGCGTCAGTGCACGCCCATGGAAGGAGGGTGATGACCTGCTCATCCCGTTGGAGAAGCCACTTGAAGCAGGCCAGCCCACCCTCGTCAGCTTCACCTATTCAACACCTGATACCGGCAGACGTCTGCCCAAGGGATTCAGGCTGGTCGGCCCCGCCTTCGATCTGCCCCTGCAGGATATCCGATGGACGATCCAGCTTCCCGAGGGAAGGCGCGTTCGTGAACTGAGCGATGCCTGGCAGTATGAACAACAACTGATCGCACAGGAGGAACAGGTCATGGAGATTGATTCCTACCTGATGAGGCAGAAGAGTGCCCAGCAGGAGAAGACGAAAAAGGCCGAAAGCCTGCTCAACTTCGGAAACAACCTCCTCCAGGAAGGGGATCAGCAAAGGGCCCGCAAGGCCTTCAACTCCGCCTACAACCTCTCGCAACACGATGACGCTTTCAACGAGGACGCCCGGGTGCAGCTCCAGAACCTGAAGAAGCAACAGGCCCTCGTCGGACTGGTCAACCGTCGTGGAAACGCCTTTGTGGAACAACAGGGTCAACAGGCGGAAGGGGGCGTCCAGCTGCAGTTGAAGACCGATATCAATGGTCCCAAGTATTCCGAGCGTGAGTTCAAACAGGTACTCGCAAACAACGCGCCAGAGGTGAATGGCGCACTGGTCCAGCTCGCGGAGCAGCTCATCAACCAGCAGGAGGCCACCCTGACGGTCCCTGAGGGAATTCACGCCGAGCTTCCCATCCACCGTGAACAGCATGTCTTCACCCGCTCCATCATGATCGACGACGGAGCCGTGGCCCTGGAGATCGAGACAGAGACGGAGAAGCTCTCCGGCGCGGGCATGCGGGTGGGATTGATGATCAACCTCGCCATTCTCTTTGCCGCCCTCGCCTTTGTCAGTCATCCCGGCAGGGCACGCGAGGAATGAGGAAGCATGGATCGTCCCCGGACGCCATCTGGGGACGATCAGGCAAGGGGCCCTCGCGAATTCTGCGGATACCCTTGCCAATTGCCACAGGTCGTTGAATCTTCGGGAGTTCAACCAACGCCTGTGCCATGACATCGACCCGTCTCATCCTGAACAGCCTCCGCTTTCACTACAGGTCCCACATCGGCGTCATTCTGGGAGCCGCCCTGGGAACCGCCGTGCTGGCAGGTGCCCTACTGGTTGGGGATTCCGTCAGGCAAAGCCTCAAAGAGATGGCCCTTCTCCGCCTTGGCGGCACCGATGTCGTCCTGGCTTCCAATGACCGCCTCTTCCGGACGGAACTCGCAAACGAACTTTCGCGGGAGATGGATGCCGAGATGGCACCCGCCTTGATCTTCCTCGCCACCGCTTCTTCCAACGGTGGCGACCACCGGGCCAACAAGGTGCAGGTCCTCGGGGTAGATGAACGCTTCTGGAACTTCAGCCCGTCGCCGATGCAGCCACCGACACTGGAAAAGGACCAGGTCATTCTCAACACCCACCTGGCCCGCCAGCTCAATGTGAAGGAAGGCGACTCAGTCCTGTTCCGCGTTCCCAAGCCATCGCAGCTGTCACGCGAGGCCCCCATGGCGCCTGAGGAAGACACGTCCATAGCCCTTCGCGTCGAGGTCGGTGCAATCATTGATGATGAAGGCTTCGGAAGATTCTCCCTGCAGGCCAGCCAGGTCCCCGCACGAAACGCCTTCTTCCCGCTGAAGTGGTTTCAGGAGGAGGTGGAATCCGGCGACCGGGCCAATCTCCTGCTCGGCAAGACCGCCATGGAGGGAACCGCCTTCGTCGACGCTGCCGGCAAGGCCCTGAAGGAAACATGGAAACTGGCTGATGCGGAGCTTTACCTCGCCCCCATTACGAACCAGAACAACACCGTCGAACTGCGTTCCGGACGCGTCTTCCTCGACCACACCATTGTGGAGGCCGTGAACAAGGCGAGGGACGACGGAGACCAGGTGCTGACCTATTTCGTCAATGCTCTCGAGAGCGGTGAGAATGCGCGCTACTACTCGATGGTGACCGCCGCATCGCCTCCCCTCGTTCCCGAGGGAATGAAGGACGACGAGATCGCGATCAACTGGTGGCTCGCGGAGAAACTGAAGGCAGGCAAGGGAGACTCGCTGACGCTTCGCTACTTCGTCGTTTCCGATGGCAGGAACTCGGTGGAGCAGACGAACCGGTTCCGCATCCACAGTGTCCTTCCCAAGACATCCCTGACCCTGGACCCCACACTGATGCCGGACTTCCCCGGCATGAAGGACGCTGAAAACTGTCGTGAATGGGATACGGGTTTCGACATGAACATGGACCTGTTGGATGACGACGACCAGACCTACTGGGATGACTACAAGGGAACCCCCAAGGCCTTCGTCACATTGGCGGCCGGCAAGCAGATGTGGTCCAACCGCTTTGGCGAACTGACCTCCTTCCGCTTCAGTGCCGAGGCGTCACAGACCAACACCATCGCCGCCTCCATTCTCAACCAGCTTCACCCCGAGGACGTCGGACTGGTCTTCTCACCCGTCCGTGAACAGGCCATCGCCTCGGTCAACCAGTCTCAGGATTTCGGCGGGCTCTTCATTGGATTCAGTTTCTTCCTGATTACGGCTGCGCTTGTCCTGCTCAGCCTGCTCTTCCAGTTCGGAATCGAACAGCGCACCATTGAAACAGGAACCCTCCTTGCCATCGGCTTCACCCCCGGCTCCGTCCGGACACTCCTGCTCAAGGAGGGCATCCTGCTTTCCATCGTGGGAGGCCTTCTCGGAATGGTTGGAGCCATCCTTTACGCGAAAGCCATGATCTGGGGGCTCACCTCCATGTGGCAGTCAGCTGTCGGCACCTCCTCACTCAGCTTCCACATGAGCCCTGCAACCCTGATGGCCGGGACGCTGGGTGGCGTCATCATTGCCGTGATCACCATCTTTCTCGCACTGCGCCGACAGGTCGCACTTCCTGCAAGGGAACTGCTCTCGGAAGGTGCCGGAAGCGAGGCCCTGGAAAAGGTGGGACGCAAGAAGGGCAGTCGACTCGTCTACTTCGCCAGCGGCTGCCTGGTTGGGGCGGCCGTCCTGACAATGGGAGGATTCAATGGCGACAGCCTCAATCCCGGCATCTTCTTCGGCGCAGGCTCCCTCTTCCTGATCGGTGGACTGACCATGGCCGCATCGATCCTCGGCCTGCTGGACCGCGAGGCCACGGACCAACACCTCACCCTCACCAAGACGGGATTCCGGAATGCGGCACGTCGACGGAAGCGGAGCGTGGCAACCATGTCCATGCTGGCCTGTGGCGGCTTCATGGTCGTCGCGGTGGGCGCCAACAAGCTGGATGCAATGAAGGGTGCCGGCGAGCGTAGTTCAGGAACCGGCGGCTTCACCTTCCTGGGAGAGACCACACTCCCCGTCAATCATGACCTCACCACGGAAAGGGGACTCGACTTCTTCGGCATGGATCCCGAGGACATGAAGCCCATTCGCCTGGTTCCCTTCCGCGTGCTGGAGGGCGAGGAGGCCAGCTGCCTCAACCTGAACCGCGCCCAGAAGCCGCGCATCGTGGGAGTGGATCCGAAGGAGATGGCTGAGCGTGAGGCCTTCACCTTTGCCTCCGTTGATGGCGACTACCAGGAAGCCAACCCATGGACGCTCCTCAATGAGGACCTGGGCGAGAATGTCGTACCCGCCATCGCCGACAACAACTCCATCCTGTGGGCGATGGGAAGAAAGGTGGGCGAGGAATTCGAGTATCCCGATCCGGACCACCACGGCAACCGCTTCCGCATCAGGCTCGTGGGTGGCGTCGCCAACTCGATTCTTCAGGGCAACCTCATCATCTCCGGGGAGAACTTCGTGAAGCACTTTCCCAATCAGGAGGGCTACCAGATGTATCTCGTGGACGTGGAGAATGGCGCCGAGCAAGAAGCCTCGAAGACCCTGACCCGCGGACTGCAGGACGTAGGTCTGGAACTGACTTCGACCGTGACACGGTTGGATGCCTTCAACGCCGTTCAGAACACCTACCTTTCCACCTTCCAGGCCCTGGGTGGTCTCGGACTGCTTCTCGGAAGTGTTGGAATCGGGATCGTGGTCCTCCGGAACGTCTTGGAGAGGCGCTCTGAACTGGCTCTCCTGCTTTCACTTGGGTTCCGCCGCCAGTCGGTTCGCTGGATCGTGCTTTCCGAACACGGGGCACTGCTCTTTCTTGGATTGGCCACCGGGGTGATCTCCGCCGTCATCGCCGTGCTTCCTGCCCTGCTTTCCCCGGGTGCGGATGTGCCCTACCGGTCACTGGCAATGACGCTTATGCTGGTTCTGGTCTGCGGTGGTCTTTCCACCTGGCTGGCCACCGTCACCGCACTGAAAGGGAGTCTGATCAGCGCCCTCCGCAACGAGTAAACCCAAGTTTTTTGAAGGAATCCTCACACAATGGGTCCAAACAGAACCATGATTTCCAGCCGCATTGCCCTTCTCGCCATCTTCGCCTTCGGTGTTTCCGTGCTTCAGGCGGAAGTCCTCTATTCCAATGATCTTTCCCAGGAGAAGCTGGACGAGGAGCCGAAGGATACCCTCGTGCTGATGGGAAAGTTCACGGTTCAGGAGCGGGACGGCAACAAGGTGGTCCACCTGCCCGGTGCCCCACTTGATGCCTTCGGCATGCTCTTTGGCCCCAGTGAGACTGAAAACTATACAGCCACCGCCTTGATCCATGGCGAAAAGAAGGGACGTCGCTACCCTTCCTTTGGTCTCGGCATCAATGGAGTCGGAGGCTATCGGATCATGGTCGCGCCCGCCAAGAGGGCCATCGAGCTCTACCGCGGAGACGAGGTCGTCGGAAGCCAGCCTTTCAGGTGGCAGGACAAGACATGGACCCACACCAAGATCCAGATCCTCAAGGGCAAGGGCGAGGAATGGATGATCAACGCCAAGGTCTGGCACAAGGGCGAGGACGAACCCAAGGACTGGCAGTTGTCCTACACCGAAGTCGAAGCCCCCTTTCCCGGGCAACCTTCCATCTGGGGAAGTCCCTACTCAGGGAAGGAAATCCTCTTTGACGATCTCGTCCTGACGCGCTGACCCATGCGCATCCTGATTCTCAGCGACATCCACTACGCCTGTGAAAAGGAACGGGCTCGCGGGGATTTCAGGACCAAGGGTGTGGCCAACCCCGTCGCACGTTTTCTTGTCGGTCGTTGGTCGGAATGGCTCTGGGAGGGAGACCCTTTCGCACGCAACGAGGCCTTCCATCGATTCCTGGAACGTGACTTCCACGCCGACCTCGTCGTCGCCAACGGTGACTACTCGGTCGATTCCGGATTCATCGGCATGGCAGATCCCGCCGCTCACGAGAGTGCCCTTTTCGTCCTGCGTTCACTGAAGAAGAAGTTCGGGGACAGGCTTCATTCCATCGTCGGCGATCATGAACTGGGAAAGGTCAGTCCCGACGGCGGACGTGGCGGCATGAGACTGGAGGCCTTCAGGAAAAGCCTGGCGCTCCCCACCGTCCATTCACAGTGGAGGATGGCCATCGACAACCTGGTGTTGCTGGGCGTGAACTCCACCCTGCTGGCCATTCCGGTATTGGAAAGGGACATGCTCCCCACCGAGCGGGGTGAATGGGACCAGCACCGGCTTGAACATCTCGAGTGGATTGCCACCGAGTTCGAATCCCTCAAGCCAGACCAACGGATCATCCTCTTTTGTCACGACCCTACCGGAATCCCCTATCTGCACCGGATCGAGGCCGTCGCTTCGCGACTGGACCAGGTCGAACACACCGTCATCGGTCACCTCCATTCCAGATGGATTCTGAATGCCGCAGGCAAGCTCGCGGGCTTTCCAAGGATCCGGCACCTCGGTGCCGGAGTCGAGCGCGTCAGTCGCGGCCTGAACGAATCCGCCTGCTGGAAGGACTACAGCATCCTCTTCTGCCCCGCCCTCGACGGGATCAAGTGGCACAGCGGCGCGTGCCTGATGCTGGACATCGATCCGTCACAGCCCTCACGAAACAAGGTGACAGTGGTGAAGGTGTGAGCTCCGATTCCAACATTCGTTGAACGAGAGTTCCGCGCTACCGGCTTGAGCCGTTTCCCCCGCTTTCCTAGATTAACGCCATGCCGATCTACGAATTTGTCTGTAAGGAATGCAACAAGGACTTCGAAGCCCTGGTCCGATCCTCCAACTGGAAGGGGACCCGCTGTCCGAACTGCGAGTCTACCAAGCTGGAGAAGAAGCTCTCCGTCTTCGCCGCCTCGGGTGGACAAGAGGAGGCCATGCCCGATTGTTCCGGCAATCCAAGCGCCTGCGGTCGTTGCAACCTCAACTGACCCGCGGGAGTTGTGAGAAACCATCTCCTTTCCGGACTCCTGACTCTTTGGGCCGCACTGGCACTTCCCCAAGGTAGTCGTGCCCAGGGGAGCCTCGCCGATTACGACCGCGCCGCGTCACTCAGGAATCGCATCGACGGAAAGGTAACCCACGACCAGTTGGCCCTGCGCTGGAGCGAGGATGGCAGCCAACTATGGTACAGGGTGAACACCGGACCCAAGTCCCACCTCTTTTATCGGG
>CAZKNW010000176.1:0-8101 GCA_964554035.1 uncultured Verrucomicrobiota bacterium | reverse complement strand
GCTCCCTTGCTCTCCTCATCCCCGGGTGTCGGGGTGTTGTCTTCGTTGTCAGCCATTTACTCTAAAATTCAGATATCGAGGTTTCGCACATTCAGCGCCTCATCTTCAATGAACTGCCGCCGCGGCGGCACTTCATCGCCCATCAGTTTCGTAAACATCTCTTCAGCCTCGACTGCATTCGGAATATCAATTCGAAGCATGCGTCTCTTGGAGGGATCCATGGTGGTTTCGTAGAGCTCCTTCGCATTCATTTCTCCCAGCCCCTTGAAGCGCTTGATCTGGATCCCCTTCCTACCGCTTTCCTTAACGCCCTCGAGAATGTCCGGGATACTGAAGAGAGGCTTGGCCTTCTCCGAATCGCCTTCCCCCTCGAGAAGTTCAAACAGCGGCTGGTCCTGAGCCGCATAGTGATCGATACCCAACCCCTTCTTCTCCAACTGCTCTAGGAGTTCGTGAATGGCCTTGCTTTCATAGAGGCGCACCCATTTGCCCCGCCTTCTGTTGATCATTGGCTTGGCGGCCACCGGCTCAGGCTCCTCACCGGCTTCGCCCTCGAGATCTTCATGGGCCATGAGCCTCAGATCCAAGTTCTCGCCATGGAAGGCAGCCACTTCTTCCTCCGTGTGAAAATAGCGAACGGACTCCTCATTTCCATCACGGATCTTCACCAGGTGCCTGGGAAGGACATGCTCATCACCCCGCCGGTGCTCAATGTACTCGGCAAAATCTCCCCCATGTCTGCGAATGGCATTGGCATACTTGTCCAACTTCTCCAGAAGGGAAAGGATCTCAAGAAGCTGGTCATGCTCAAGCACCTTGCCATCAGACAGGTTCTTCAGGCGGACATCCTCAGCACCCAGCTCCAGCAGGATCTGGTTCATCTTGGTGTCATCCGAAACGTACTGGACCTTCTTCTTACGGGAAATCTGGTAGAGGGGCGGCTGCGCAATGTAAACGTAGCCATTCTTCACCAATTCCGGCATCTGCCGGTAGAAGAACGTGAGAAGCAGCGTCCGGATGTGGGAGCCATCGACGTCCGCGTCCGTCATGATGACGATCTTGTGGTATCGAAGTTTCGCCAGATTGAAGGTCCCCTCACCATCACCAATACCGATACCGGTTCCAATGGCCGTGATCATGGTACGGATTTCGTTGTTGGCGAGAACCTTGTCCAAGCGAGCCTTCTCCACATTGATCAGCTTGCCGCGGATCGGAAGGATTGCCTGCACCTTGCGATCACGGCCCTGCTTTGCAGAACCACCTGCAGAGTCACCCTCAACAATGAAGAGTTCCGTGCGCTCAGGATTCCTGTCGGAACAATCCGCCAGTTTACCAGGGAGTCCTCCGGCGCTAAGCGCACCCTTTCGGACCGTCTCCCGCGCCTTGCGTGCCGCTTCGCGTGCACGCGCTGCCGTCAAAGCCTTGTCGACGATCTTCTTACCAAGGCTCGGGTTGGTTTCGAAGGCGTCCATGAGGCTTTCATAGACAATCTTGGAAACGATGCCGTCGACCTCCGTGTTGACCAGTTTGACCTTCGTCTGGGACTCAAACTTGGGATCTGGTAGCTTTACGCTCAATACGCAGATCAAGCCCTCCCTGACATCATCTCCCGAAATGGCCGGATCCTTGTCCTTCAACAGGTTATTGCTTCGGGCATACTGGTTGATGCCTCGAGTAAGGGCCGATTTCAGGCCCGTAAGGTGGGTTCCACCATCCGGGTTGGGAATAGCATTGGCAAAGCAGAGGATGTTCTCATGATAATCCTCAGTGTATTGCATTACACAATCCACGATCACTTCTTCCATGAGACCGTGAATGATGACCGGCTCGTCCGTGATCAGCTTCTTGTTTTCACCGAGCTGCCTCACAAATTCCGCCACGCCCTCCTTATAGAAAAAGCGCTGCTTCTTGCCCTCTTCACGCTCATCCGCCAGCGTGATGTCGATTCCCGGGTTTAGAAACGCCAGTTCCCTGAGTCTTCGAGCCAGGATCTCGAACTTGAACTCCGTGGTGATCGTAAAGATCTGCGAGTCCGGAAAAAAGGTCACCATCGTGCCTGTCGTGTCCGTATCTCCTATCACCTCGAGCTTCTGGGTTGTCACACCCCTTTCAAAGGCCATCGTGTGCACCTTGCCATCTCGGGAAACCTCGATCTTGAACCACTCGGAAAGGGCGTTCACGCACTTCGCACCCACGCCATGAAGACCTCCCGAATACTTGTAGGCACCCTGTCCAAACTTACCGCCGGCATGCAGGTTGGTCAGAACGAGCTCAACAGCAGGAACCCCGAACTTCGGGTGGATGTCCACCGGGATGCCACGGCCATCATCCTCAATGGAGCAGGATCCATCGGCGTGGATGGTGACCTTCACCTTCTTGCAAAAACCAGCCAAGTGCTCGTCAATGGAATTGTCCAGAACCTCGTAAACGCAATGGTGTAGTCCTCGTTCGTCCGTGTAGCCGATATACATTCCCGGACGCTTGCGGACCGCTTCGAGACCCTCCAGCTTGTCGATCTTCGAGGCATCGTAGACCATTCCAGAATCGGCCTTGGTCAGACTTTCCTGCTCTTCAGGGGAATTGGTTTCTTCGGGCATATCAAGTGGTTGCGAAGGGGAGGTCGTCGTCCCATACACAACAAAAGCAGAACTCTAAGGAATTACCGTTGAAGTGACAACGGAATTCTAGCACCAAGAAGCAGGAGCAACGCAAGATATTGCGGTGGTTATCGACTCATCGCCACAATACTTGGTGGCACGTTCATTTTCGGGGTCTATCCGGCTACAAACCTCCACAATGAACAAAAAAATGCCCCGCGAATTGACTCACGGGGCAGAAAATCAAGATTGGCTCCAATTTCGATTCGAGCGCCTCAATGACGCGTCACAGCGATGAACCACGCCGTGTCGTTCTTGTCATTGCCAGCAAGGGTGATGGTCTCCCCGGGGGCGATGGGCTGCTTGCGGTTGATCACCTGCTTTCCCTCACCGAAGAGCTTTACTTCGATCCTGTAGGAGTCCTTTTTCGCCTTGGGATTGTCAAGCTTGCCCAGATTCCGGATCTTCAATTCGCTCTTCTTGCTCATCTTTACTGAGTGAACCTTCTGAGGCTGCACCGTGACCTCCTTGGTATCGATTTCGAAATAATGCTTCCACTTGAAGACCTTGCGGAACTTCTTGGCTATGGCTTCGTCGGCAGGCTTGCAATCCTTGTGCTTGGCAGGGTCGTCATTGGTTCCCCACAAGAGGGTCGTCTTGAGCCTGAGAGCCTGTTCTCCACCTTCTTCTGCAGAAAAACCCACCCCTACTCCCGCCAGCAACATGAAAGCAATCAGGATTGATCTGAAAATGCTCATCGGAATAGTCACGGGCGAAAAGTAAGTGTGGGCATGCTGCAGGTAAACGTTTAATTCACACCTGTGTCGACCCAGACGATCGTCATGTTCTCCTCAGGAGCGTAAACGGTGAATCCGCCCGAGGTCTCCACCTCCGTCACGGCCAGTTCAGGACTGACGGTGGTATTTCCCTTCTGTGTGGACACGGACAAGACCGCAAGGAGACAAAATGCAGCACCAAAGGGGACAAGAAACTTCATCCACCAGGGTGCCGCTGTCTGTTTGGGAGCTTCCGTGATGCGCTCTCCGGCTGTCAGTTCACGCTCGATCTTCGACCAGAAGAACTCGCGCGATTCCGGCAGGTTCATCACCGGCTCATTCCCGGTCACCACCTCCTGCATCGCCATCAGGGCGTCACAGAGGGCACGGGCTTCGGGGTCCTTCTCCAGAAGGGCTTCCACCTTTGACCGTTCCCGAACAGACAATTCTCCATCCACGTAGGCTTGGATTTTGATTTCGGGTTCCATTTATTCTTCTCTTTCTCTTTTCAGTCCGGCCAGAAGCGAAGCCATTCGCCGCCTGGCGTAAAACAACCGGGACATGACTGTCCCAATTGAGATACGGAGACGCTTGGCTATTTCCTTGTATTCAAGCCTTTCGAACTCATGAAGCACAATTACCGTCCGGTGGGCCTCAGTCAGCTTCCCAAGCGCTTTTTCAATACGTTTACGTAGTTCTGTGCGCTCCAATCCCGCCCATGGAACGGGCATATCGAGACCGAAGTCCATTTGGCGCTCGACCCCGCCCAGGTCTTCCTCAAGTCGCTCCACCGATTCCGCCCGTTGACGTTTCTTCTTCCGGATGAGATCGAGGCAAAGATTGATGGTTATCCGCGTCATCCAAGTGGAAAAACTGGCCTGCCCGTGGAACTGTTCCAGGCGCTGCCATCCCTTGATGAAGGCCTCCTGAGCCATATCTGAAGCCTCCTCTTCATTGCGCATCATGCTGTAAGCTCTGGCATACAGTTTGTCGCGATGGCGATGAACCAGCTCCTCATAGGCCAACATATCCTCCTCCTTGGACAAGGAGACCAACTCCTCGTCCTCAAGTTTGGGATAATCCGGCTTCTTCTTGGGCATGGTGATGGCCGTGCTTCAGGTCAGTTCGTCACTGGCTTACAGCTTACCCTTGGTACTGGGGACCTGCCCCTCAATCCTCGGATCGTGCTGACATGCGAAATCGGTTGCCTTGGCAAAAGCCTTGAAAAGGCCCTCCACGACATGATGGGGTTCACCACCGTAGAGGAGTTCCAGATGCAGGTTGCATCGTGCCTCGTTGGTGAATCCCTGGAAAAACTCCCGCGCCAGTCCAAAACGGAAGGTGGATGACATATCCTGATTCTTGTCCTCGTCGCAGATCTTCTTCTGGGCCATGGAATCCAGCTTTCTCCAGACCAGGTAAGGACGCCCGCTGAAATCGATCACACACCGTGTCAGGCACTCGTCCATGGGAACGTAGGCCTCTCCGGTGAAGGGATTGGCTGGATGAAAGCCATTTCCATACCGCCTGATTCCCTTCTTGTCGCCCAAGGCCTGGACGAAGGCCTGCCCCAGCGCAATTCCACAATCCTCCACGGTGTGATGCGCATCCACTTCAAGGTCTCCCTTGCACTTCAGCTCCAGGTCCATCACCGCATGCTTTGCAAAAAGGGTCAGCATGTGATCAAAGAACGGAATCCCGGTATCAATCCGGCTTTTGCCACGCCCATCCACATTCAATTTGATGCGAATATGCGTCTCCCCTGTCTTTCGATTGATGGATGCCTTGCGCTTCATTCTGGGTAATAAGTCCTAAAGATCCTGAGAAACGTTCAATAACGGGTCAGAGAAGAATCCACATCAGTGCTCCATCGGTCAATGCCGCCATCCAGATTGTGAAGTTGTTCAAATCCAGCCTGCCTCAGGAAATGAATCGCATGAAGGCTCCGGACTCCATGGTGGCAGTAGACAACCACCTCCTTGTCCTTCCAGCCCTCCAGCTCGCCTACACGGTCCTGAATCTCCGGCAACGGAACCAGCAGCGCTCCGGGGAGATGGACCAGCGCATGCTCATCCTCGTTCCGGACATCCAGCAGGCAAGGGGGCACCTCCGATTGAAGGCGCTCTGAAAGCTCAATTGGGCTCATGCGTCCCCTGCAGCCAGGAATCGCTCGGCATCGATGGCAGCCATACAGCCCATGGCAGCCGCCGTGACGGCCTGCCGATAGACAGGGTCTCCGCAGTCACCCGCGACGAAAACGCCGGGGATATTGGTCTTTGCCCCGTCCTTGGGAATCACATAGCCGGCATCGTTCATGTCGATGACTCCCTTGAAAATCTGCGTGTTGGGAACATGCCCAATGGCCACGAACACCCCTGCACAATCGAGTGTCGATTCCTCATCCGTCTTGAGGTTCTTCAACTTGACGCCGGTGACCTTGCCTTCTGCGGGGTCAAGAATGTCGGTCACAACACTGTCCCAGACCGGCACGATCTTCTCATTCGCAAGCGTCCTCTCGGCCATGATCTTCGAGGCACGGAGCTCATCCCTGCGATGGACGAGATACACCTTGGAGCCAAAGCGGGTCAGGTACATGGCCTCTTCGCAGGCGGAATCACCACCACCCACCACGACCAGGGGCTGGTTTCGAAACATTGGAAGCGCACCATCACAGGTGGCACAATAGGTCACACCCTTGTTCTCGAGCTTCTCCTCGCTCTCCAAACCGAGATGCCGGTGACCTGCTCCGCTGGCAATGATCAGGGTTTCCGTCTCGATGGTGCCAGAGCCGGTTTCGAGCTTGAAGGGACGACTGCTGAGGTCAGCCGACTTCACCTCCGTGCCAAACTTCACCTTGGCACCAAAGCGCTCCGCCTGCTTCTGCATGCTGCTCATGAGTTCAAAACCATCCACACCCTCCGGAAATCCGGGAAAATTCTCCACAATCGTGGTGGTGGTGAGGAGCCCGCCCGGCATCTGCCCGGTCAGGACCAATGGTTCGAGGTTGGCACGCGCCGTGTAAATAGCCGCCGTGTAGCCGGCGCTTCCGCTTCCAATGATGACAACTTTTTCCATCGTTTAAGGCCGCGGAACTTAGAGCCACGCCCCCAAACTGGCAAGGTCAGGAAAGAAGGAAGATGGATGAAAGGGGGGAAAAGGCCTACGCGATCAACCGGCGGGCAACCTCCCCGTGGACATCCGTGAGCCGGAAATCACGCCCGGCGTGCCGGAAAGTCAGTCTTTCATGGTCGAATCCAAGGAGTGCCAGTATGGTGGCGTGCAGATCGTGCACGTGCATGGGGTCCTCTACAGCCCGGAATCCAAACTCATCGGTCGCCCCATAAACCTGGCCACCCTTCACCCCGCCCCCGGCAAGAAGCATCGTGAATCCGTGATGGTTGTGATCCCGCCCTGAAATCGTGCCGGCATTGGAACCTGCCTTCGGAAGTTCCACTGTTGGGGTGCGCCCAAACTCTCCCCCCCAGATCACAAGGGTCTCATCCAGAAGCCCACGCTGCTTGAGATCCCCGATCAGGGCTCCGATGCCCTGGTCACATTCCTGAGCCAGCCTTCGGTGGTTCTTTTCGATGTGATCGTGGCTGTCCCAGGGCTGCCCCGCGCCATGCCACAACTGGACATGCCTCACGCCCCTCTCAATGAGTCGACGGGCAATAAGAAGCTGTCGGGCCTGCACCGTATCCCCATAAGCATCCCGGATGTGCTGGGGCTCCTTGCTGATGTCAAAGACATCGGCGGCCTCCATCTGCATGCGATAGGCAAGTTCAAAAGACTGGATCCTTGCCTCAAGGTTCGCATCCCGGTTTCTGGCGTCCTGATGCCTCGCGTTCAGGCTTTGCAGCAGATTCAGCTGTTCCCGTTGCGTATCCAGGGAAAGCCCTGAATTCCGGATGTTCTCGATGAGTTTCTCGATCCGGGTGTGTTTCGAATCGATGTGCGTGCCCTGAAACACTCCTGGCAGGAAGGCAGACTGCCAGTTCTGGGATTCGGCAATCGGATAGCCACCGGGGCAAAGAACCACAAATCCCGGGAGATTCTGGTTTTCGGTTCCCAGACCGTAGGTGATCCATGAACCCATGCTGGGACGGACCAGCCGTGACTCCCCACAGTTCATCAGCATCAACGATGGCTCATGGTTGGGAACATTGGCCCGCATCGAACGGATCACGGCAATGTCGTCCATGTGTTCGGCGGTCCTGGCAAAAAGCTCGCTGGCTGGAATTCCCGACTGTCCATACTGCTTGAATTCAAATGGACATGGATAGGCAGCCCCGGTAGGTCGCTCCGTCCTCAGCTGAAACTCCTTCGGCAAGTTCTGCCCCGCATACTTCTTCAGCGCAGGCTTGGGGTCGAAGGTATCCACATGCGAAGGCCCACCATTCAGGAAGATGTGGATCACATGCTTGGCCTTGCCCGTGAAATGGGGCGGCTTGGTCGCCAGTGGGGACACGAAGCCAGCCTGTGCCTCGCCTTGAAGCAGGCCGGAATCATTCATCAGGCTGGCCAGTCCCAGTCCGCCCATGCCCATGCCCACCTTCTGGAGAAGGCTTCTCCTGCTCAAGGTCAGGTCGTTCAATTTCAACTTGTGTGAGTCCATTGCTCTGGTGAGGTCGTTTCCTTCCGGTAGACCCCGTTCATCATGGGACGACATTCTCTCCCTTCCATTCAAATCACGTCAATGTCAACCCGATGGCCTTCCTGACAACCTCC
>CAZKNW010000175.1:0-8110 GCA_964554035.1 uncultured Verrucomicrobiota bacterium | reverse complement strand
GGATGGCGATCGGACAAGGGGCAGGCGTGGCGGCTGCCCTGGCGGCCAAACGCGGCCAAACCGTCCAGAATCTTTCCTATCCCCTGCTGAGGGAAAGACTCCTCGCACAAGGACAGGTGCTTGAACTACCCGAGGTCATCGAATCCCCCTCCAGTGGCATTGATCCAACGAAGCTCAAGGGCATCGTTCTCGATGACACCCAGGCGGAACTGAAGGGTGCATGGGCGTCCTCCACCAACTTCAAGCCCCACGTTGGAAGCGGATACCGATACACAGGACGGAAGGACGAACCGGGCGATGGTCGTTCCAGCGCCACCTTTCGCTTCAAGGCGAAAGAGTCAGGGGCCTATCAACTTCTGATGGCCTACTCCGCCCACGAGACCCGGGTCAAAACCGTTCCCGTCACGATCACTTCAGGAAGCCATACAAATCAGTTCACGGTGGATCAGACCACTCCCCTCCCAAGTGGCAAAACCTTTCGCCAGATCGGCATGGTGCAGTTGGAAGCCGGCGAGGAATCCGTGATTCGGATCTCCAACGAGGAAACCATGGGCTTCGTCATCCTGGATGCCCTTCAGTTGGTGTCGGTGAAGAATTGAGCGATAGCCTCAAGGCTCACGTGGAATCGATTGTCAAATCGATCACTTCCCCATCCGGCTGGACAAATCAACCCATTCACATGGGATTCTAGTAGGGCCCATGCATAAGACAGATTCGGTCTCTACGAATCATTCATTCCCAACCGAGGCGCACCAGGCAACCAGATCCTCCAATTTTCGAGCCTCATCAACGATCCGTATATTGCCTTGGGATTGCTTCTCCTCATAAGCGGTCAGGGCAACCAGAAGGGAGGATCTCAGTGCGTTTGAATCGACTGACTTGTTCATGTGATTCCTCGCCATCGAGACGACACACCTTCTCGGAGCCAGGCTGGCAACCAGATCAGGCAGGTCATAAGCCGTCAGAGCACCGGCCACGAGACTGTTCGCATTCACGTCGTAGATCCTGTTTTCAACAAGGGACGCGTAGGAGGCCAGTGATTCGTGAAGGACGATCCAGGCGAAGTCTTTCTCAAACGCCGCAGCGTGCAGGATGGCGGGGCCCGTTGCGCCAACAGCGATGGCACCCACGTCCTCAGCCAGGACATCCTCCCGCTGTCGGAGAAACCCAAACACCTGCAGCGCATCTCCGGCATTGATCCCCACAATGCTGCGTCCCGCCAACAGCGCATTGAAAAAAGGCTGAACATCGGCATGCCCGTTGTTCCGATAAAACCGTGTCTCGCCAAAACCCAGAAGGTCCACCGCAGCCACCACGAAACCCTTTTTGACCAGTGCCTCCATTCCTCCGCCTACCCCGGCTTCCACCTGCTTGCCACTTTCGTGCGCATGAATGATGGCGGGAAACGGACCTTCGCCATCGGGAACGAAGACAAGGGTCGGCAGCATGTACTCCCCCTCCCCCCTCAATGCCCATTTCTCAACGCGATATCCTTCGCGCTGATACTGCCCAAGGAAGAACGGTTCCGCGTGCAGTGAGGCCGCCTCCACGTATCCGGACAGGCGTCGCGCTTCCTTCAGGACAGCGGAAAGGTGTGTCCGCTTGGACAGACGCGATTCAGCCAGCGACCGAAGAATGGGTTGGGCTTCCTTCCTGTTCAGGGAAAACGCGGTTTCGCAATCCATCGAGGTGGAGACCTGCCCGGTAGGCGTGACGGTCAATTCCTCCTTCGTCAGGTAGGGATAGTCATGCTCCGTCGGGTCACCGGGAAGGTTCAGGTGCTTCTGGAAAAAGGCATAGGTCGCTTCGTTGTTCTTTCGTGTGAATCCGTGCCCATAGTCGTCTTCAACCCGATGGTAGTTTTCAGGACGCCCCAGCGCCGAAAAAGCGCGCTTCACCTCCCGCTCCGTTTCCCGGGCTCCCTGAATGCTGAAGAAGTCGCGTGTCGCGGTGACATGGAGTGTGGGTTTGGGCGCACGAACCTCGAGCAGGTCCGCGTGATCGATCCCGGATGCCAGCCCTCGAGGGAAGATCTGCTCGCCATCCTGCGGTCCGATGGTTTCCAGCAGTCGTCGGTAACTCGTGATGTATCCGGCCGGGGCCACCGCAAGCACCCGGTCATCCATCGCACCCAGGTAACTGCTCTGCGTCCCGCCTCCCGAGAGACCCGTCGCCCCGATCCTCAGCGGATCCACCTCCGGTCGGCTGATCAGGTAATCCATGGCCCGAATCCCATCCCAGGTGAAATACCGCGCAAGGGAACGGCCTATCAGAAAGCACTGCACGCCCACGTGCGAGTGCTCACTGGTCGATCCTCCCACTTCGGATCGCCCCTTCCCCGGGTCAAAATATTGAACCCGCTCGCCCTGGCCCATCGGATCGATTGCAAGGACGATGAACCCCTTGTGAACGAGATTCAGGATGACGTTCTGGTAAATATCCCTTCGAAACGCATCCGCCGAGTGGCCGATCACCTTGAGAATGGCTGGGCCTCTGCCCCGGTGTCCCTCCGGAATGAACAGGGCACCCGTCACCGGATAACCGGGCATGGATTCGAAGAGAACCTTCTCCACCCGGAACCCATCCTTGCGCAGGACTCCCGTGATCCGGGGCTTCAGGTCCGTCCGTGCTGGCCACGGACCGATCTCGTTTTCAAAATACTCCCGAACCTTCGCCTGCCGCTGCCGCCAATCTTCCCCGCTCTTCAGTTTCGCGATCTTATCTTCCCTTCGCTCAATGCAGTCGATGGAAAGGCGATTCAAATGGTTCACCAACATCAAGGGAGCCCCGCTCCACCTGAACCATGTCCGGTCATTCCGAAGCGTCCCCGGCTCATGGAGGATGACCAGATTCTCCTCCTGCGCATAAAGGAGGGAGAAAAAGGGTAAAAGAAAGACGAGCGCCACAAGCGAAAAGGGATTGGCTCTCACAACCGGCCTGGTTTCAAAGAGCCTGATTCGTCCGGGATTCATGGCCTTCAGTCTGCCCGGTTGACTCCCGAAACCTCAAGGCTTCTCGGCACGGCTACCTGCAAACTTGACCTATCACACGGTTTCTTCAAGGTGCCGGCCATCATGATCCCTGTTGGAGGACGACACCTGACTCCCCCGCCTGCATTGTTGCTCCTGTTGATGGCACTGTTCTGCGGCAACAGCCATGCAGGGGAAGTCGAGTTCCAGACCGACTCCGGTGCCGCCAATCCCTATCTACCAACTGGACTGGTCTGGGAAGCCGTCCCCGGTGTTCGATACGACCTCCTGGAGTCCTCCGACCTTTCCCTATGGACAAGGGTCGACGGCTATCCCAAGGAAGCCTCCGCCGAGGCAATCCGCCAGTCGCTTGCCTCCCTGACTGGCCAGTTCTTCAACATTATCACCCTCGATGAACAGCCTCCCGAACTGACCTTGCGATTTCCCGATGACGGCATGGCCGGCATAGATCCCGATGCAAGCATCTACATCGAGCTGGATGACCCATCAGGCATCGATCCCGCAAGCATCCAGCTCACCCTCGGAGCATTGGATCCCCTTGGAGCCACGTCGACGGGAGTCACAGTGACCGGGAATATCATCACCTTCGAGCCCGTCACGACTCTGGGCGCCCCGGGAGAAACCCTCACCGCCACGCTCGTTGTCCAGGACACCCATGGGAACGGGGAAACCTTCACCTGGACCTTCAGGCTCGCTCCCGAACCCATGGTGGAGGAGAACATCTTTGTCTTTGGTTCCTCCGAAGCCATCGCCATGGGACAGGACCTTTCCGCCGCCGCCACCTCGGCCTTTGCCTTCGCCTCAAGACCCGAACAGGTCCTGACACCATCCGTCACCGGAACCCCATGGAGGATCAGCTCCGTCGCCACGGACCACATCCTCATCGAGTACGACACCCTGCCCGCCCCGGAGTTCGCCGCTGGGGCCCTCCTCTGCAATGACGCGCCCGCCACAGCCGATGAGGTCTTTTACCGAAGGCTGGTGTCCACCTCCGACGATACTGGAGCCAAGGTCCTCACCCTCAACACCGCGGATGCTTCGCTCGAGGACTTCATCATCCAGGGAGGGACCTCCGTGGGTGCCAATACCACCTTGGTCAGCTTTGACGAGATGGGAGCCGTCGCCAGCGTCGCATCCGTCGTCGACGGAGCCCATCCGTTTCGCTTCCCGCTTCCCTCCCTTGGCCCCCACGAGAATCAGGTCAATATAGTGTCTTCCGGAGGCTTCTCCCTGGATCTGACCCAGCTACGTTGGCAGTTGTTCTCCGAACTGACGGGAGTCATTGAATTCGAGGGTCACAAGCTGACCTACTATGACGTGAACTACACCGGCGAGATCAAGACCCTGCTTGAGGCACACCTCAACTGGTCGGGCAGCTCCACCATACCACAAACATCCATCGACATCTTCGACAAGCTCAACACCCGGACACCCAGGTTGCGCCTCTTGAAAATGTACATCTATGGCGTCCCGGTCTGGCTCGAGCTCGCTTTCCACCTCGATCTGAACTACGAGGCCTCCGCCAGTGCTGAGGCAGGTTTCACCGGGAAGTTCAGTCATGATTACCCGATCAACTTCAGCGTCACCTGGAAGGAAGGCGATGAAGAGGCCTCCTGGCAGAACTTCGCACAGAATCAGGCGGCCACGGATATTGATTTCCAATACCAGATCGATGGCACCGCCAACGCCAAGGTTTCTCTCGTCCCCAGAATCGCCCTTGAGATCAACCGACTGGTGAACATCAACGTGAATATCGACCCCACCCTGGTGTTCACCGGCGAGGCCGGATTTTCAGAAGACATGGCTCCCACTGCCACTTGGACCGTGACCCGGAAAGCCGATCTCAACCTCGGTGTCGGCATCACAGGCCTGCCCGAAAAGAACTTCCTGGTGGCAAACCTCCTGAATCATCCGGAAACCTACATCCTCCCCAAGCCGGCACTCACCATTGTCAGACAGCCAACCGATTACTACAGCAACGTCTTTGGCAATGTCGCCACCAACGGAAAACGCAACTTCCTCGTCCGGGTCGAAGCCGTGGGACCCGAAGAAGACGGCCCAATCACCTACCAATGGTATCACTGGGGCGTCCCGATCCCCGGCAAGACCGAAAGCAGCTACTATATCCGCAGGGCCGGCGGCCCCTACTACGTCATCGCCCGCCAAGGCACCCGGTCCCGAAAATCAGAGACCATCAACTTCTTCTACGTCCCGGATAATTGATGAAGAGGGATGAGTTGTTACCGACGTATTCGGCTTGGGATGCGAAACGAGAAAGTGGAAGAAGAATGAGGTCGGTACACAAAAAATGGCTCCAGAGGCTGGACTCGAACCAGCAACCGATCGGTTAACAGCCGATAGCTCTACCATTGAGCTACTCTGGAAGCCTGAGTTCGCGTGGACGTTTCCACGCGAGAGGCGGGGAAGCTAGTTAGAGTTTCGGCATCCGTCAATTTTTTTTAGAATTTTCAGTCCTGTATCCACCCGATTTCCCGTTCCTATTAATGAACCCGGCAACCGTTCAAACTGTCCATTTGCTTTGAATATTGCCCCTTTACTACGGTCCAACGAGGGCCTAGATTTTTGAGTTCGGACATTTGTAGACCTATGAACAGCTCCATTCAATTTGCCTGGATGATCGGAATGCCCGAGGCGTTCCTGATCCTAGCCGTCATCCTGATCCTTTTCGGTGCCAAAAAGCTGCCGGAACTGGCCAAGGGCATGGGCGAGGGCATCAAGGAATTCCGCAAGGCCGGCAAGGAGCTCAACGAAGACTCATGATGATTCAAGACCCCACTTTCGCGATGATGATCGGCATGCCCGAGGCATTCCTGATCCTCGCCGTCCTGCTGATCCTCTTCGGTGCCAAGAAACTGCCTGAGCTCGCCAAGGGCATGGGACAGGGCATCAAGGAGTTCCGCAAGGCCAGCAAGGAGATCACCAGTGACGAGGATGACAGCAATCCTCCCCCTAAGAGCCCGACCGGCCCCAGCGACAAGACCACCAACAACCCCTGATTCCTCCCATGATGTACGCCTCCACGAATCTCGCAATGATCGGTGCACCCGAAGCGATGGTGATCATCGCCGTCGTCCTCGTGCTCTTCGGAGCCAAGAAGGTGCCGGAACTCGCCAAGGGCTTCGGACAGGGCCTGCGTGAATTCAAGAAGGCCACACGGGAGATCAACGACGATATCCGCCAGGCCCTTGAAGAAGAGCCTCCTCCCCCTCCCCGCCGCTCAGACGACCAACCCCACTGGACCGACAAGACGGTGGACAAGGCTGCTGAAGTCAAAGAGTAACCCACCGGGGACCAACGCCCTTTTGCAGCTTGGGCGTCACCCCGCAGGAATCGTAGACGGCATTGGACTCCCCTCCCCAGAAGAACGACGGGAACGAAAGTCCTGACGAGACTGAACTGGACAAGGATCCCCAGGAAGTTTCAGACCAGGATCCCGCGACAGCAAAGGCTTCCGATTCCCCGGATGCCGGATCGCCCTCACCCGCCCGGGAGAAGAAGCCTGCATCGGAGGAAAAGTCCGACGAAGCAAGGGCTGAGTCGACTGACTCACAAAAGGAGGACGAGCACAGCATCGCCCCTCCATCCCACCAGGTCACGGAAGAGGATGACCGTTATCCCAAGGACACGGATCTCTCGGATGAGAACCACAAGGACTGGGATCACAACGAATTTCACGAATGGCATGGCCATCGCGAGGAGGACGAGTGGAACGAATGGGACCACGAATATCACCACGATGATCCCCACCATTACGAGTATGATGAAGATGCCGGTTCCGGTGTCGAATCCTACGAGGCCCGCAAGAGCGGCAGTCCCTCCGCCTCGGCCGTAGCCACCGCCGCGGCCAGCACCACCGCGAAGAAGGAGGAGGAACCTGAAGAGGATGAGGACGACGATGAATTCGGTGGCCCGGTCAAAACCTTCCTCGAACACCTTGAGGACCTGCGCTGGACGATCATCAAGAGTGTCGCCGCCCTGCTCCTGGCCATGGTGGTCTGCCTGGGTGGAGCGAACCGCCTCACCGCGCTTCTGACCAATCCGCTTGCCGTCGCCGCCAAGGCGGCCAACGAGAGGGCCCGGACGACGATGATCGCCGATGCCGAGGGGCAGCAACCAATCCTCCGGCTCATCTGGAACACCAACGAGGTCGACATCCCCTGGCCTGAAGGCAACCTCCACGGCATCGAGATCAAGCCGGGAGAGGCCTTGCCCGTCAAGGCGGTCCCCAAGCCCATGGGAACCAATATCGTCATGTCCTTTGAGCCGGCCGGCGAGATTGAATCGTCCGTTCAGGAACTACCCTCACCCAAACTCGTCGTCCTGGGCGGGCCCATTGGTGCGTTCATGGTGGGCGTCAAGGTGGCCTTCTTTGGCGGCATCATCATCGCAGCCCCCTTCATCTTCTTCTTCATTGGAGAATTCGTGGTGCCTGCCCTGAAGCCGGTGGAGAAAAAGTTCCTCAAGATCGGACTCTCCCTAGGAGGTCTCCTCTTCCTGTTGGGCGCCGCCTTTGCCTACTTTGTCATAGCGAACATCACCATCAACGCCTCGGTCACCTTCGCCAACTGGCTTGGCTTCAGCGCGGAGATGTGGAACGTGGGCGACTACGTGAGCTTCGTCTGCAAATTGATCGTTGGCGTCGGGCTGGGCTTTGAACTGCCTGTGGTGCTGTTGACCCTGGTCAAGATCGGCATCCTGGATTATCCCAAGCTCGCAACCATGCGTCCCTATTTTGCCGTGGTCATCCTGGTGATGAGCGCGATGCTCACTCCGCCTGACATCATCTCCCAGATCATGATGTCGGTTCCTCTCTTCCTGCTCTACGAGATCAGTGTGTTCGTTGCACGGCTTTGGTACAAGCAGGAACAGGTGGAAGAGGGAGCAGCCTAACAGCCCGCTCAAGAACTCCCGGCCCGCTGTTGCGTCAAAAAGGGGGGCCAGGGAAAATTGCTGCAAGTTTGGGACTCGTGGGAACTCGTCCTTCCAGCGCCTTTCATTGAGGCAGGCCTTCAGCCCTTCCTCCACTTCCATACCGAGGGCTTCACCTAGGGCCAATCGACATTCAGGGTTGTACAAGGGGCGGTTCTGGTGTTGAAATG
>CAZKNW010000174.1:0-8139 GCA_964554035.1 uncultured Verrucomicrobiota bacterium | reverse complement strand
CATGTGTGATCTTCTCAAGAAGCATCCCCCCGGATCCGTGGTTCCTTGAACTGGCTGAGAAGGCAGGGGTTCCGGTGTTTCGTTGTCCGCTCATTACGATGAAGTTCATCAACCTCGCGACCCTGGCGCTGGAGTGGATGTTCGCCCCCAAGGGCAGTGTCATGGGGAGCATGGTGGACATCCTGGGTGTTGGGGTGATCATCCTTGGCGAAAGCGGCATTGGAAAGAGCGAGAGTGTCCTTGCCTTGATCGAAAGGGGGTACAGTCTCGTCGCAGACGACATCACCAAGGTGACGCTGCTTGACGGCATTCAGGTGGTCGGTACTTCGTCGGAGTTGACCCGAAATCACATGGAGGTCCGGGGCATCGGCATCATCAATGTCGCCGCCATGTTCGGGGTGAAGAGCATCCGCGTGGACAAGAGAGTCGACCTGGTTGTTTCCCTGAAGGGATGGGACAATGTCGAGAATGTGGATCGCGTGGGAATGGAGGAGGAGTTTGTGAAGATCCTGGGAGTGGACATTCCTCACATCATCATCCCTGTTCGTCCCGGAAGGGACCTGGCCCGGTTGATCGAGGTTGCAGCGTTCCAGACCAAGCTCAAACGATCGGGCTATAATCCAGCCGAGTCACTCAACAACCAGTTGATCAAGCAGATGTCCAAAGGACGGAACGATTGAGCTGGTGCTCCAGCAGGGAAGGCCGGTAATCGCAATGCCGAGGTGAGAGCGGGAATGGGCTTTCCCATCCTGGCGATTTGTTCCTTCAAATCCCTTTAATTGCGCGTGATGAGGACCACGTGATCCTTGTTCGTGATGGAGTGCAGTGTCTGCAGCATTCGCGCAATGCCGAAGGAGAGATCAGTGGGGCAGTGGAAAAGGGTCGCCCTGATGTCGCGGGATGCCTTGATGCCCTGGTAGTTGTCTGTGATGGAGGCCATCTCTCCATACTCGAGCTTGAGATCAGTGACTTCCGTGAAATCGACCACCTCAATGGCACCGCTGATGCAGTCCCTGTCCTCAAGAAGCCTGGCGAAGTAATCGAAGGTCAGCTCTAGATTCAGTTTTCCTGACACCTTTGTAAGGATCAGGCACTGTTTTTTTCGAATGTGTAGGTGATCGGCATGTAGAAATAGGGGAAGCCAACAATCGGCCTCGAAGTGGATTTTCAGGCCTGCCTTGGAAGCTCCTCGGCCTTTCCATCGCAACAAGGCGGCCTAACTGGACACTTGGACAGGATTTTCATTCAACCATTCGTCTCGATGGGGCTCGAATATCCCTGTCGTTTCTTTCGAATGAGTCGGCAAGGCTCCTGTTTATGGGCCTGAAGGGAGGATTCTAACGATGATTGAAGACTTCTCGTTCAGCGTTCAGCTTCTGTGGATCGGGTGAACCGTCCTGGGCGATGATCCGATACCTGGACTTCCAGGTTTCATTCTCCTTGATCTGAAAAGGTTCTTCCACCGTAGGAATAAAGCAAAAGTAGGGCATGGAGGGATGCAGGCGGACGTGTTGGGGATAACGATAGTTGGAGGCGTGGGGAATCATCGTGATCGTTACAGTCGCTCCATCGACGGGGCCGGTCATGCTGACCCACGTGGGACGGCTGTGGTTTCCAGTCTTTTCGTTGAGACCTTCGTTGGTGAGCAGTTTGGCCAGCGCCACGAATTCATCCATGGTCGCCCCCTTACCCGCAGCAGTGTGGGCATCCTTGAACCATTGCCGTGATCCGCGGATGGCCATCGCACCATAGTGGAACTTCTCCAGGGTCAGTGGAGACTCCGCGACACAGCGTTGCTCGGAATCGAGGTCGATGTGACCCGTATCAGCGTGGACGATCACCTTCCATGTCTCCCGAAGAATGACGAGGTCTCCGCTGACATGCGCCAGTTCCACGACAAATCCCGCCTGATCCCCGCTGTTCATGATCTCAAGCACCCTTTCATGACGAACAGTGTCCCGGCCGTGCTCCCAGAAGTTGATCTCCCTGCCTTCAAATGAGGCTTTCCTCCAGGCAAAGAAAAGACCGTGCTGATGGGCGTGGTGGGGCATGGGGTAGCCATCGGTAATGACCCGACCGGATGGCGTGGAGATGGGATGGATGTATCCGCTCCTTCCATACTTTTTCGGAACGCCCTCCGGGACCTGGATGGTCTTCTGGTAGGAAAGGACGTGCTTCCCGTCCCGCGTGATGACGATCTGGTTCTCGTTCTCCCTGCAGGTCACCTCAGCGTGGAGCGTTGATGTGAGGATCAGAAGGGTTGAGAGAGTGTGGAAGAGCTTCATGGGGCAATGGAAATGTTCGGTCAATGTTTCCGGACAAGCAATGTTGATTCCACCCAATGAGAAGACTTTCCCATCGGAGGATTCTTGGCCACGATCTCCTTATGTACCCGTCCGCCAGAACGATCCTTGGTATCCTGCTCCTTTCCACATGTAACTTCGTTGCCAAGGCCGGCGACTGGCCGGGGTGGCGCGGACCGACCCACGATGGACAGGCCACTCCAAAACAGTCCGCTCCAGTCGAATGGAACGAGTCAGTGAACGTTCTCTGGAAAGCCGAGATCCCCGGCCGGGGTCATGCCTCTCCGACGGTGGTGGGGGATCGGATCTTTCTGCCCACGGCGGATGAGAAGAAGGAGATCCAGTCGGTAATCTGCCTTGATCGGAAGACAGGAAAGTGGATGTGGAAGGCGGACCTGCACCAGGGTGGGTTTCCTACCAAGGGGCATCGGCGCAAGTCCCATGCGTCCAGTTCAGTGGCATGGGATGGCGAACATGCCTTCATCAACTTCATGAATCACGAGGCTGCCCATGCGTCGGCTCTTGATAAGGATGGGAAGGTCCTCTGGCAGACGAAGCTTTCCGATTACGTCATGCATCAGGGCTATGGGTCCTCTCCCTTCATCTACAGGGACCTCGTCATCTTCTCGGCGGACAACAAGGGCGGGGGAGCCGTGGTTGGAGTCGACCGGAAAACGGGCAAGATCGCCTGGAAGACGGATCGCCCGGCCACGCCCAACTACGCTTCCCCGGTGGTCTACCATATCGATGGACGTGACCAGTTGTTCATGTCGGGTTGTGATCACGTCACCAGCCTGAACCCCCTGACCGGAGAGAAACTCTGGGAGATCGAGGAATCCACCACGGAATGTGTCGTGACGATCGTCACCGATGGGAAGCGCGTCTTCACCGGTGGTGGCTACCCGCGCAATCACGTCGTTGCGGTCATGGCCGATGGTTCGGGCAAGGTGGCATGGAACAACGCAACCCGAGTCTATGTGCCCAGCATGCTGGTGAAGAATGGACATCTCTTCGCCACCACGGACTCCGGCATGGCTGTCTGCTGGAATTCAGCCACCGGAGAGGAGATCTGGAAGGAACGGTTGGGTGGCGAGTTCTTCGCCTCACCTGTGATGTTGGATAATCGGATCTACGCGACCAATATCCGGGGCAACACCTACGTTTTCGAGGCCACCCCAAAGAGATTCAAGCTTTTGGCCGAGAATCAGTTGGGCGAGGAATCCTACGCTTCACCCGTCATCTGTGGAAACCGCCTTTACCTCAGGGTGGTGAAGAAGGAGGGAGGGGAGCATCGTGAGTATCTCTATTGCCTCGGCACAGGGAATCCCGCTTAAGGCTCGGGGGCTTCCTTGATCCGCCTGAAATACTCGCGAGGGGCATCCTTACTTTCGTTGAGCGGGATCCAGTAAAGATCGGCTCCCTCGAAGTGATAGGTGCTGATCTGGTTGGGCACCCAGTCGGACTTGATCTCAACCATGACGGCGTCGGCGGTCTCGGGGCCGATCAGGTAGGTGAACGCGTTGGTTGTGGCCTTCACGTTGTGATTGTGGACGCCGGCCTTGAGGTTGTAGGACTCGATCGTGATCGTGCCTTTACCCTCGGGCAGGAAGGTCGTTGTCATGTGTCCCCAAAGCGGTGCGACTTTCTCCATCTGTTCCTCAGTCAGGGTGGCGTGTTCGCGATTCCATTTAACGGACTGTTCCTGGTCTGACTTCCAAGTGCCCTCAAGCCGGTGGGGTGTGCGGGTGTATGGCTTCCGGCACCCGGTTCCCAGCATCATCAGGATCAGGCAGATGGCCGTGTGGGATCGCATGGTGGTGTGAATTCCGGCCCTGATCATCTCTTGGAATCCACGTTGATCTTTGGAAACCCGCTGGACCGGGTTCGTTCGAACCCGGTCTTGCCCTCCTTCACGATCAGGCACTCGGTTCCGTCGATGGATTCAACGAGGTTCAGGCCCTTCTCCCTGCCAAGGATGCTGACCGCCGTGGCGAGGCTGTCGCTCGAGGTGGCATCGGGTGCGAGGATGGTGACACCGATGCGCTCCGTGAGTCCAATGCCGGTCTTTGGATCGACGATGTGGGAGTATTTTTCACCCTTGATCAGGGCGTATTGGGAGGCGTCGCCCGAGGTGGAGACGGCACGGTTGGCCAGCCGCAGGATCGTGGTATAGGCGTCCCCGGAGACATCCGCTGACTGGACGCCGACGGTCCAGTGTGCCCTACCTGGGGGAGGAGACCCTGCTAGGATGTCACCGCTGGCGGCGATGAGAGCGCGACTGATGCCGTGCTCCCTGAGGGTCCGCATGGCTTCGTCCGCTGCATAGCCCTTGGCAATGCCACCAAAATCGAACATCAGTCCCGGGCTCAGGATGCGAAGTGTCTTCTCATTTGGATCGAAGGCAATCCTGTCGAAGCCAATCGATTTCCTGACATCAGCCAGGGTTTCCTCCGTGGGAAGAGTGCGTTGGCGTCGTGCACGCCGCCAATGTTGGATCATCAATCCCAGGGTGGGATCGAAAGCCCCGTCTGTCTGTCTGTAGAGTTCCCTGGACTTCTCCAGCAAGGTGGCCATGTCCTCGGAAACAGGCATCGTCTTCTCGAAGGCGTTCTTGCGAAGCAGGGTGACCTCACTCGCATCCTCATAATCGGAAAAGACCATGTTGAGTTCCTCGATGCGCTTGAATGCGGCATCGAGGGCATTGGTGGCGGTTGAGGGGTTGGGTGCGTAGACGGTGATGGTGAACAGGGTGCCCATCTGTGGACGGGTCTGCTCATGCCGCTCCAGGTATGTGGAAGGAGTCCGGCATCCTGCACTAGCGAGGATGAGGAGTAAGAGTGGGACGAAGCCCCATACTCCTAGACGCTTTCGCGAAGCAGCAGTCGACTTCCGAAACAAGGTCATTCCCATCCGCTTAAACCGCACCGTAGGCGAGCATGGCCTCGGCAACCTTAACGAAGCCGCCGATGTTGGCGCCCTTCACGTAGTTGATGTAGCCGTCGTCCTCCTCGCCGTAGCGACAGCACTTCTTGTGGATGTCCTGCATGATGGCGCGGAGCTTGGCATCGACCTCGTAGCGAGTCCATGCGATGCGCATGGCGTTCTGGCTCTGTTCCAGTCCGCTGACCGCCACGCCACCTGCGTTGGCGGCCTTGGCCGGACCGAACATGACCTTGGCCTTGAGAAAGGCGGTCATGGCCTCGGGTTCGCTGGGCATGTTGGCGCCTTCGGCGATGGCGATGATCCCGTTCTTGATGAGGATCTTGGCCTCTTCAAGGTTCAGTTCGTTCTGCGTGGCGCAGGGGAAGGCGATGTCGCAGGGAACGCTCCAGGGACGCTTGTCTGCAAAGAACTCGGCGCCCTTGAAATGGTCGGCATATTCATAGATGCGACCGCGACGGATCTCCTTCAGCTCCTTGAGCCACTGGAGCTTGTCGGGGGTGATGCCATCGGGATCGTGGATGAAGCCGCTTGAATCCGACGCGGTCACCACCTTCGCGCCCAGTTCGAGCAGTTTCTCGATGCAGTAGAGGGCGACGTTGCCTGACCCTGAAACCACGGCCGTCTTGCCTTCAAAACCCTCGCCCTTGGCCTTGAGCATGTTCTCCATGAAGTAGACGGCCCCGTAGCCTGTGGCCTCGGTGCGCACAAGGCTCCCGCCGAAGGAAAGCCCCTTTCCGGTCAGGGTGCCGACGAAGCGGTTTGAGAGTCGCTTGTATTGGCCGAACATGTAGCTGATCTCACGTCCACCTACGCCGATGTCACCGGCCGGCACATCGGTGTCCTCCCCGATGTGGCGGTGCAGCTCGATCATCAGGGACTGGCAGAAACGCATGACCTCGTGGTCGCTCTTGCCCTTCGGGTTGAAGTTGCTGCCTCCCTTTCCGCCGCCCATGGGGAGCCCGGTCAGGGAGTTCTTGAAGACCTGCTCGAAGCCGAGAAACTTGAGGATGCTCTGGTTGACCGACGGATGGAAGCGCATGCCGCCCTTGTAGGGCCCGATGGAGTTGTTGAACTGCACACGCCAGGCGCGGTTGGCCCGGATGCGCTTTTTGTCGTCCTCCCAGGTGACACGAAAGATGATGATCCGGTCCGGTTCGGTCATTCGCTCGAGGATCTGGGCATCCCTGTATCGCTTGTTGGTCTCGAGGAAGGGGATGATGGATTCGGCCACCTCGCGAACCGCCTGGATGAATTCCGGCTCGTTCTGGTTGCGTTTGACTAGCCCCTTCATGAAGCGCTGGATCTGTTTCTCGTGTTCTGGGTTTACTTCGGTGCTCACGTTGAAATCCGATGGTTCAGGTCTTGTTCTCTTCCGGGATACCTCTAATCCGATACTTTGCAAGCCGCCATAAGGCGAGTCGAAAGCACAAAGGCGTGTTTCCGGTCATTGGGTTACAAGTGATGGTATCGGAAGGATTTAGAAAGGAGATAAATCCAATTGTGAGGTGGAGCATATGGCCACGGATGCCCGTCCGTGGACCCATGCCCTTGGAACGCAAAGGGAATCAGTCAGCATGCGGGGCCTGTAGATCCACGGACGGGCATCCGCGGCCATGAGGGGGGCGAAGGATTCCCATATTCGCAGGATCTTTGCTTGCTTCGGTCCCGGGTTGTCCTTTCTCTTTTGGCGGCATGCAGATTCCTGACAACGCGCCCCTTTCACCTGAACAACGAGCGTCCCTGAACGCCGTGCTTCCTTCGCTCTCCGATGCCCAGTCCGTCTGGCTGGGAGGGTTCCTTTCCGGTTACCAGGCGGCTCGGGGTAAGGGAGGTGGTTCGATGGATCCGGTGACGGTTCTCTATGGCACGGAATCCGGGAATGCCGAATCCCTCGCCGATCAGTCGGTCAAGGCACTGAAGGGCAAGGGGCTGGATGCAAGGGCAAGGAACATGGCCGACATCAAGCCCTCGGATCTGGCAGGCATGAAGAAGCTCATGGTGATTGTCAGTACCTGGGGTGATGGCGATCCGCCGGATGCCGTGGTGGACTTTCACAAGAAGATCATGGGTGAGGAGGCTCCCAGGCTGGACGGCGTGGAATTCAGCGTCTGTGCCCTTGGTGACACCAGCTACGAACAGTTCTGCAAGACCGGCAAGGACTTCGACAGGCGCTTGGAGGTATTGGGTGGAAAGCGTTTCCTGGGCCGGACCGATTGCGATGTCGACTACGAGGGTGCCTTCCAGAAGTGGCTCAACGAATGCCTTGAGGTCCTCGACAAGCAGGCTTCCTCCGCCTCTCCGGCGGTGGTGGCCCCGGTGACCACGGCTGCGGTGGAATACGGTAAGAAGAATCCATTTCCGTCGGAGTTGAAGGATCGGGCCCTCCTGACGGGTACAGGTAGCAGCAAGGAGACGATCCATCTGGAGCTATCACTGGCCGGATCGGGAATGACTTACCAGCCTGGTGATGCACTCGCGGTGATCCCATCCAATCGTGCTGAGGATGTGGAGGCCATCCTGAAGGCCACCGGCTTCAACGGCGACGAGACTGTGACCCTGCCGAAGGGTGAGGAGCGTAAGCTGATGGATGCCCTGACCCATGATCTGGACATCACCTCCCTGACCAAGCCCATTCTTGAGAAGTACAACAAGGTGGCTGCTTCGGACCGGATCACCACCCTGACCAACAAGGAGCATTCTGCCGAACTGAAGGATTACCTCTACGGCCGCCAGGTGGTCGATGTCCTTGAGGACTTCCCGGTCAAGGGGCTGAAGCCGGATGACCTTGCGGGGATCCTTAGAAAGATGCCGCCGCGACTCTATTCCATCGCATCCAGTATCAAGGCCCATCCGGACGAGGTGCACCTGACCGTGGCGGTGGTTCGCTATGATG
>CAZKNW010000173.1:0-8143 GCA_964554035.1 uncultured Verrucomicrobiota bacterium | reverse complement strand
AAGCGGAAGTGACCGGATCCAGTATGATGATGTGCTCGTGGGCGAGGTCTGGATCTGCTCGGGACAGTCCAACATGCAGTGGCCCGTCAGCAACTCCAACGACGCGGCCATCGAGAGCCTGACCGCCAACTACCCGAACATCCGCCTCATCTCGGTGCCGCAGGTGGGAACGCAGGAGGAGCAGTGGGACTTCAAGGGTGAATGGCAGGCCTGCAATCCTGAGACGGTGAAGAGCTTTTCAGGAGTGGGCTACTTCTTCGGCCGCACCCTTCACCAGGCCCTGAATGTTCCCATCGGACTCGTCGACAACGCCTGGGGTGGCTCGGCTGCCGAGGCCTGGGTGAAGCGCGACCTCATGGAGGCGGACCCGGTCTTTGATGATCTGATGGAACGCTGGGAACAGACGGAAAAGACCTACAACTGGGAGAAGGTGCAGGTTGACTACAAGAAGTCCCTAGAGAAGTGGAAGGAGAATGCCGCCAAGGCAAGGAAGGAAGGAAAGCGTGTGCCCAACCAGCCACGTGCACCCCGCAACCCCCTGACGGGCCAGCATCGTCCCGGCAACCTTTATGCCGGTGTGCTCAAGCCGACGATCGGGTATGGCATCCGTGGAGCCATCTGGTACCAGGGTGAGTCCAATTCAGGACGCGCCTACCAGTACCGCCATCTTTTCTCCAAGATGATCCAGCACTGGCGTGATGAATGGAAACAGGGCGATTTCCCCTTCTATTGGGTGCAGTTGGCCGATTTCCGCAACGAGGTGGACCAGCCCCAGGACAGTGCGTGGGCCGAGTTGCGCGAGGCGCAGACGATGACCATGGACAAGCTCAAGAACACGGGCGAGGCCGTCATCATCCGACTGGGTGAGGGAAGGGACATCCATCCCCGCAACAAACAGGACGTGGGCAAGCGTCTGGCACGCTGGGCACTGGCCAAGGACTACGGCATTGAAATCCCCTACCAGAGCCCCCGATACAAATCGATGGAGAAGAAAGGCAACAAGATCGTGGTGACCTTCGACCATGTGGGCTCCACGCTCTACACCTTTGATGTGAATGAACCCATCGGCTTCACCATCGCCGGAGCCGACAAGAAGTTCGTGAATGCCAAGGCCCGCCTGATCGGCAAGGACAAGGTGGAGGTCTGGAGCGATGAGGTGAAGGACCCGGCCTCCGTCCGCTACGCATGGGCCGACAATCCCATCTGCAACCTCCAGACCCGCGAAGGGCTCTTCGTAACGCCTTTCCGCACCGATGACTGGGACGGCGTGACGAAGAACGTCACGAAGTAATTGGAATCAACGTCAATTCTTTCCAAGGCGGCGGGTTCGACCCGTCGCCTTTTTTTGTCAAAGCCCCGAGGTGCTGTTGCTGTTCTCGACCCGGGAGGGTTGGCCGGGGGTGCTGGCGGTGTTCTTGATGTCGCTGCGGATGATGTCGAGGATCGTCAGTTCATTCAGTGTGTCCCGGATGATCATCCGGTCCTTCTGGCTTCGGGAGACGCCCTTGGAAAGGTTGCTGGCCGATGCCTCATCCCTGCGGACGAGGTAGGCTCCCAAGGTGTTGATGTAGTCCTGGATCAGCTTGCTGAGTTCCTCGGGTGCCTGCTGCTGGAGCTGGTTCAGGTGAAACAGGATCTGGCCCACGGCCTCCCTTTGGATCGGATACTCAGCGAGGTCCAACATCACCTGCAGGGGGTAGGCAGGTGGGGGAGGCCCGCCGGGAAGCTGGGGTTCCAGCTGGATGGGGCTGGCGACGATCTGGTCGAGTTTTTGAATGGCGCTCAGGAGAGTGAGGCGAAAGCGGCCGTCCTTCTCCACAAAGGTGACCAGTTGGAGGGACCACCATTTCTCCACATCGAGGGGGGTCTCGAAATGGGCCCCGTAGCTCTTGAGGAATGCCAGTTGCCAGTTCAGGAAATTCGGGAGTTCCTGAAGAAAACCGCGCATGGCGGGCTTGCCACCGGGAAGCTCCAGCAACCTCAGCAGCATCAACTGGGAGCAGTGGCCAACATGTTCCCATTCGGCCTTGCTGAGGAAGACGTCGTATCCAAGGTTGAACTGCTCGAAACGCATGGGCAGGTAGTTGGCGAGGTGCTCACGGGCTTTTTCCAGCGGATCGCCGACGAGGCGACTCTGGTAGGGCTGCTGGTTGTCCCACGTCTCCTTCGGCGTGATGGGATTCAGGAGGATGCCGAGGTTCAGTTTCCTCGCGAGTTGGGTGCTGAAGGCTTCCACCAGCCAGAGGGGGATCTCGGCCGCTTCTCCTGCTGAGCGCCTATTGGCGTATTCCTTCAAGCACACGTTGACGAGGGCCTTGAGAAGCTTTTCCTCTTCAACATACTCCGGGATCTCGACCTTGTAGATCCAGTCGTTGAGGTTGCGAAGTGCGATGACCACGATGTCCGTGCCACGTCGACGCCTGGTCTCGATGTGAAGAAGGATCCGGCTTCGCCAGGTATCATCCATTCCGGTAAGTTCACGAATCTCGGAAGAGACCTTTTCACTGAGTAGCGCGAGGGAAGGGGTGTGAAGCCGTATGAGCCCATCCCTTTCGGGGGCGGCCGTGAGGGACTTGGAGGAAAAGGCAGGCCCGGTGGTGGTGAATTGTCCGGACTTGCTGCGGACGCTCATGGGGGGCAGTTCGATTCCGGCTGCCTGGAGTGGAATTGAGGCAAGCCAGCACAGCGCTGCGACAGCGAAAACGGGAAAACTACATTTTTCGGGTCGCATGGGAGTCCTATAGCAGAGCTTCCAGGGTCCTGAAACCACAGAATCAGCGGGTTTGACTTCCCTTGTGCCCGGAACGGACGGGCGAGGAGCCCTCGTCCGGCCTTCAGACCAGGGGCTACTTCTTGGGCTTGCCACCCTTGGATTTGGAGGAGCCGGAGGATTTCTTGGAGTCCGACTTCTTCGAGCTCTCCGAGGAGGATGAAGAGGAATCCTTTTTGGCCGCCGCCTTGTAGCCTTCGCTCCTGTAGTCGGTGATGTAGAAACCGCTTCCCTTGAAGATGAGCCCGGCACCGGCACCGATGCTCCGCTTCACCTTGCCCTTGGCCCAGCGCTTCTTGGGGCACTTGTCCTTGGGACAGGTGGTCAGGGCGTCGTCCTTCATGGATTGGAACGCCTCGAATTCGTGACCGCATTTCTCACAGATGTATTCGTAGGTAGGCATGTCGTTTCCAGGTCCTCAGTTCGTGGTTGAGAGCGGCGTTAATTAAGTTCGACCGGAACTCCCGTCAAGTGTTGTTCCGGTTGTCTTTTGGGCCGTCATTCGATTTAGTTGCGCCCTTCGCCGGGCGATCCTCAGGGTTTCTCTGACTTCATTGCTGAATTCGCTGAAGGTCCGGCAGGTGTCATGGCGCAGACCAACAAGCAATCTGGACAACGGGAACCGATCGCCATCGTCGGTATGGGAGGCGTGTTTCCAGGCAGCCCGGACCTGGACCAATTCTGGTCCCATGTCCGGGATGGTGCTTCTGTTGCCAAGGAGCCTCCTGCGGGGCGCTGGACCCTCGCCATGGAGGATGCCTACGACGCAAGGCAGCCTCATCCGGATCACGTCTATTCGAGAAGGGCCTGCTTCGTGGAGGACTTCGAGGTGGATCCGGACCGGTTGGGTGTATCAGCGGATTTCATTGCCTCACTGGATCCCCTTTACCAGATCGCTCTGGAGGCAGGGAGAAGGGCCTACGAGAGCACGCGTTGGGAGGATGTGGATCCTTCGAGGGTCAGTGTGATCATTGGCAACATCGCGCTGCCGACCGTGGCCTCCTCGCGTCTGACGGATGATTTGTTCCTTCCCCTTTTCGAGAAGGAGATCCTGGGTGAATTAAGTGCTGGCAGTACGCGCACGGCCGCGCTGAACCGTTTCGTGGCAGGGCTGCCCGGAGGCCTGATTGCCAGGTCGCTTGGTTTCAAGGGACGTCGCTTCACCCTGGATGCGGCCTGCGCCTCATCGCTCTACGCGGTGAAGATGGCGGCTGATGAGTTGCTGGCGGGAAGGGCGGACGCGGTGATCACTGGTGGTGTTTCGCGACCCGACTGCCTCTACACCCAGATGGGGTTTTCACAGCTCCGCGCCGTTTCTCCTACCGGTGTTTGTGCACCTTTTGATGCCAAGGGCAATGGTTTGGTCGTCGGGGAAGGTGCCGGGCTGGTCGTCTTGAAACGGCTTTCGGATGCGCTCAAGTCTGGTGATCAGATTCACGGCCTGGTCCATGCCGTGGGGTTGGCGAATGACGTGGAGGGCAATCTGCTCGCCCCGGCGAGTGAGGGTCAGTTGCGTGCGATGCATGCCGCCTATGCCAAGAGCGGCTGGAAACCGGAGATGGTGGACTTCATCGAGTGTCATGCGACAGGTACACCTGTAGGGGATGCCGTCGAGTTTGCCTCACTCAGGCAGCTCTGGGGGGATTCCAGGCCACCCGATTCCAAGGTCCCCCTCGGTGCCGTGAAGAGCAACGTCGGGCATCTCCTGACCGGGGCAGGCGGTGCAGGCCTGATCAAGACGCTCCTCGCACTGAAGAACCAGACGTTGCCGCCCAACGCCTCCTTTGATTCCCCAGCTGAGAAGATCGACCTGGATTCCAGTCCCTTTGAAGTCCTCAAGACATCGCGTTCCTGGGATCGACGTGAGGAAAGGACTCCCCGCCGTGCGGCTGTCAGTGCCTTTGGCTTTGGTGGCATCAACGCCCATCTTCTCCTTGAGGAGTTTGATGCCTCCCTGGTCAGGGCGGGCAAGGGAAGTGTGATGGTGGCCGGGACGGAATTTGAAGCAGTCGACTTGGATTCATCCTCCAATGGAGAGCCGGTTGCCATTGTGGCCATGGAAGCCCATGTCGGGCCGTGGAGGAATCTCAGGGAAGTGAGCCGCAGGCTTTTTGGTGCGGACGATACCCAACCCACCTCTGATCGACGCTGGTTTGGGGTGGAGAGGGAAGGTGTCCGGGGATATTTTCTGGATGACCTCAGGATTCCGATGAAGCGTTATCGGATTCCTCCCAATGAACTGGCGGAGATGCTGCCGCAGCAGTTGTTGATGCTTCTGGTGGCGGGCGAAGCCCTTGAGCAGGCTGGACTGGGAGACTTCGACCGATTGACGGCCGGTATCTTCATCGGTATCGGACTCGATCTTGAAACGACCCACTACCATTTCAGGTGGCAACTGTTGAACCGCGCCCGTGAATGGGCCGAGAAGCTTGGGATTGATCTGACGGAGGACCAGTTGGGGGACTGGATCGACCGGCTTCGCGACGCGGCCGGAAAGCCCCTGAATGCGGACCGGACCATGGGCGCCTTGGGGGGCATCGTGGCCAGTCGCCTGGCGAGGGAGTTTCGTTTTGGAGGGCAGAGCCATACCGTCAGCAGTGAGGAGACATCAGGACTGAATGCCCTTGAGGCGGCAGTGCGTGCCCTTCAAGTAGGGGATCTCAACGTGGCTCTCGTGGGATCGGTGGATATCGCCGGAGATGTCCGTGCCGCCCTGGGAGTTCATCATGATCGTGCCTTTGACAGTGATCATGCCGTGGGGGAGGGAGCCGTGGCCCTCGTCCTGAAGCGACTCAGTGATGCCGAGCGTGATGGCAACCACGTGATTGGCGTGGTGAAGGCGGTGACCGGCACCGTGGGAGGTTCGCCGGAATCCATGACTCCGGACCAGGATGCCATTCACCTTTCTCTGCAGCAGCTGCTGGAGAAGGTGGAAGGCCATGCCTCGAAGGTGGGCCTCGCTCAAGTTTACGGGAGCGTCTTTGAGGAGGAGCGTGTTCTCGAATCCGAGGTCTACGCCCGTTTCTTCGGCAAGGAGGGTCACCGGACACTTCCACGTCGAGGTTGTCAGGAACTTTTCGGATACACGGGGGCTGCCTCCGGTGCCGTTTCCATGGTGGCTGCCTTGCTCTCCCTGCAACACAGGCTGATTCCCGGAAGCGCGGTGGGTGATTCGCCGTCCGCATGGTTGCAGAACCGGGTCGATGGTCCGAGAAAGGCCATTGTCTCCGGGATGGGCGTGGATGGCGGGGTCGTCCAGGTCCTTCTGGAAGAAGGCCCTTATCAGGCACCGGTCGTGGAAGAACCGCAGCGCCCTTGGTTGAAACGCGGATCGGGGCTTTTCCTTCTACGGGGCATCGATGAAGAGGCCCTGCTCTCGGAATTGGGTTCCCTTGAGGCGCTGGTCGGGACCCATCAAGGAGCGGGCCTCGACTTCCTTGCGAGACTTTGGTGGCAACGGGAGAACCTCGAGGAGAATGCGGATGACCTTCGCGTAGCCATCGCGGTGTCCTCGGAAGACGAGCTTCTCCAGGATCTCGAAGCCTTGAAGGAGCGCTTTCGTGAAGGGGACCAGCAGGTCCTCCGCCGTTCCCGAATCCGGGAAGGGGTCTTCTACGAGAGCGAGCCCCTTGCTGCCTCAGGAGGGAAGGTCGCCTTTGTGTATCCCGGCTCGGGGAATCACTATCCTGGCATGGGCAGGGAACTGGCCGTCCAATTCCCGCAGGTGCTGCAACGTCAACACGAGGAGAACGCCCGGCTTTCCGAACAGCTGGTGGGGGACTGGTTCTGGCACGGTGCAACGCTGGATCAGATCAATGCCGATCACCACGTGATGATCTTCGGTCAGGTGGCCCTCGGGACCGTGGTGACGGATGTGGTTTCGCTTTTTGGGATCAAGCCGAAGGCCGTCATTGGCTACAGCCTTGGTGAATCCGCCGGCCTTTTCTCAACGCGGGCATGGAAGTCGCGTGATGACATGCTCAACCGTATGCTGGAAGGGACTCTCTTTACCCGTGACCTGGCAGGTGACTGTGAATCCGTCCGTGAGGCGTGGAGGCTGAAGGAGGGGGAAGAGGTTGACTGGGTCATCGGAGTGGTGAACCGGCCGGAGAAGGAGGTTCGTGAAGCCGTTGAGAAGGTGGATCGCGCCTATCTCCTGATCATCAACACCGACGATGAATGTGTCATCGGTGGGCAGCGGTCCGCGGTTGAACAGGTGGTGGAGATCCTGAAGTGTGGGTGGTTTGCCGTGGAGGGAGTGACGACGGTGCACTGTGAAGTGGCCATCCCGGTTGAGAAGCCCTACCACGATCTTCACCTTTTTCCCACGAATCCGCCTGAAGGAGTCACCTACTACAGTGGCAACAAGGGCGGGGCGATTGAGCTGACACGCGAGAGTGCGGCCCATTCGATCATCTCGAATGCGCTTTACGGCCTGCATTATCCCAAGACGATACGTTCCTCCTACGACGAAGGCTGCCGGATCTTCATTGAGATGGGCCCGGGGGCAACCTGTTGCAGGATGATTTCAAAGATTCTTGGGAAGCAGCCGCATCTTGCGGTTCCGTTCTGCGCACCGGGCAAGGACGACTACAACAATCTGCTCAGGGCGCTGGCGGCCCTGTATGCCCACGGGGTGAATGTGGACCTGGATGTCCTCTATGCCTCTGAAGTTGCCGGGGGGGCGGCGGATGCCCCAGGACCTTTCGTTGAGATCCGCCTGGGAGGAGAACCCTTTGAGGTGCCTCATCCCCCGAGTCCGGAGGTCATTGAGGAACCCGAGACGCTGCCGGAGATCGGTGAAGAAGCCCCCTTTGGGTTTTCGGGGGCCGCGATGGGCGAGTTTGAATTTGAACATGAGAATGAAGATTGGGATGCCACTGTTCGAGCCATGAGGAATCCAACCATCCAGGAATGGGCGGCCGCCAGTGATGCCGCTGCCCGGGCGCACGAAACCTTTCTCAGGATTTCTCAGCAGTCCCAGACCGCCCTTGCCGAGAACCTTTCACAGCAGATCAAGCTGATGGAGCAGTTGGGGGGAACGGGTGTTTCCCTGGAGATGCCTGCCCAGGCGCCTGTCGTGGTAAAGAGAGAGACCTCCCATGCTCCAACGCAACCCGTCGACAATTCGCACCTGGAGCAGCCCCCACTGTCCCTGAACCGGGATGAGTGCATGGAGTTTGCCCGCGGTGAAATCGGCAAGGTGCTTGGGAAGATGTTTGCTGGTGCGGACCAGTACCCGACGCGTGTCCGTCTCCCGGATGAGCCCCTGATGCTGGTGGATCGGATCCTCACGATTGAGGCGGAACCACTCTCGATGACCAGCGGGCGCGTTGTCACCGAACATGATGTCCTGCCGGGTGCTTGGTACCT
>CAZKNW010000172.1:0-8148 GCA_964554035.1 uncultured Verrucomicrobiota bacterium | reverse complement strand
TCGGATCGCGTGCACTGTGCTGCATGTGGCCGATCAGGGCGTTGTGCCAGTCGACGATGTAAAGTGAGCCATCGGGGGCAAACTCAAGATCCACCGGGCGGAAGTTCGGGTCGGTCGAGGTGACAAGGTCCCCGATGTGTTTTCCATAGACTCCGGAACCTTCCTCCCACACATCGTGAAGGCTGGTGCCGAGGAAACCGATCGAGTTGTTGATCATGAAGTGGCCCTGGACGTCATCCGGAAAATGACGGGACGAGACGAATTCGGAACCGGAAGTGGGTCTGGAGCGCTTCGGAGCAAACTCGTCGACCAGGGGGATCTCCAGTCCGTGGGTCAGCTTGGCGGAGACCGGAAGGCCGAAGTAGTTGCGGCCGGGTGATGCATCGGAAATGTAACCCTGGTTCCACTCGTCGAAGGCGATGCCCCAGGGGTTGCTGTAGTCAGCCTGGCTGTAGCGCTCGAGACGCCAGTTCTTCGGATTGAAACGCCAGACACCGCCATCGCTCATGCGCTGTGGGCCATAGGGCGTTTCCACCTGGGAATGAAGGAAGCGTCCTTCGCACATGTAGAAGGCACCCGAGGCATCCGCGCAGTAGGCGGAGATGGCATGGTGGGTGTCGTGGGTGTCGAAGCCGGTCATCAGGATGGTCTTCTTGTCGGCCTTGTCGTCGCCATCGGTGTCCTGGAGCAGAACCAGGTGAGGTTCTTCAGAAAGATAGACACCTTCTGGGGCGAGCTCGAAACCGATGGGGAGGTTCAGGCCGTCGGCCCAGACCTTCTGTCGGTCGGCGCGTCCATCCCCATCCGTATCTTCAAAGATGAGGAGTTTGTCGTGTGGCTTCTTTCCGCCCGGCTCGTAGTGAGGGTAGGTGGGGAGCACAGCCACCCAGAGACGTCCCTGGTTGTCGAAGCTCATCTGGACCGGGTTCTTGAGATCGGGGAACTCTGACTCCGAGGCAAAGAGCTCAATCTTGAAACCCTCGCGCACGGTGAACTTCTCCAGCGCCTTCTCGCGGCCGAGGTATTCAATGGGCTGCTTGAAGTTGGTCTCCACCGGGGTGAGCTTGCGGGTGCTGGTGTCATCTACGGGGGGAAGCTTCCGCGTGCCCTTGGCGACCTTCCAGATGCGCTCATCGCGCAACTCAGTCATCTGGCGCATCTTCTCGATCTCTTCCGGATAGTTGATATTGCCGTAGGGTTTCCAGCGACGGCCGTAGACGTGAACGCCATTCAGCATCCGATAGTCGTTGACCCAGAACCAGTCCTTGTCCTGCACGGCCTCGCGAAGAAGGTCGAGCTTCGCCTTCCGGTTGCGCCTGGTCTTGCCGAAGAGTTCGTTGGCGAGCGTGGGGGCCAGTTTCTTGTAGCCCTCCTCGTTCAGGTGACAGCCGTTCAGGGTGAGGTCGGTCCCTTTGCTGGCGAACCATCTCTTCGTTGGTGCGAAGACATCGATGACGCCCACCTTCTTCTCGGCGGCAACCTGTTTTACGGCCTTGGCATAGGCGGCGAGGCGGGTGTTCTCCTCGTCCCCTTTGGGCAGGTCGTAGCTGCGGGAGCGATCCTCAAAGGCAATGGGGGTGACCAGCACGATGCGTGGGGCGCTCTTGCCGTTGTAGGCGAGGGACTGGGTATGGTCGATCCAGGCGCTCAGCTCGGCCTTGAAGTTGGGGATCTTCGCGATGCCGTCGAAGGATTCATTATAGCCGAAGAAGGCGATGATGGTGTCCGCCTTGAGCTCGGTGAGCCATTCATCCGGGCTGGGATAGTGTCCGATACCCAGGTGGGTCTGAAGGTCGGGGTGGAACTTTTCGGCGCCCGGGAAGGCCCACTGTGTGGTGCGGCTGGGGTGGGGACGGAATCCGGCGGTGTCCGCCGGGTTGCACATGTTGCGGATGAAGAGGTCCAGGTTGGGATAGCGGGCGTGAAGCTCGGTCTCGAAGTGACCGAAGTTCAACATGCGCTCCCCCAAGCTGTTCCCCATCAGGACGATCCGCTCCCCCTTTTGAGGCTGCAGGGGAAGCCTGACCGGTGATGCCTTTCCCTTCGCCATGGCGGGCTGGGGATAGGTGATCTCATCACCCGGCTCAGCAGGGCCCTTGCGGGCGTTCTTCGCCTGGGGTTTGGGGGCAGGCTTCTGCTTGGGCTTGGGCTCTGCCTTGGGTTGGTTGTTCCTTGGCTTGGCGGGAGCCTTGTTGATCCCGGTCGAGGCCGAGCTTCCCAGCTTGAAATCGCTGACCTTCAGTTTCCGTTCGAGGTAATAATCACTGGTGCGGTTGTTGGTATAGAAGGTGGGGTTGAATGGATCAACATAGCCGACATTGGCCTTGGCCGGGACCTTCAGTCCAAGGAGATGGAAAGCCGCATTGACCACGAGGCGGCGAAGGTCCTCATCCGCATAATCCACGGAGGCGCCCATGGTCGTGCAGAAGGACTGGCCCTTGGTCTTGCCGTTGGGGGCGGTGTATTGGCGCAGCCAGGCGAGGGGCATCATGGGATTGTTCTTCTCACCGGCCAGGGCCTTGGAATCAGGCTCAAGGGTCTCGGTCACTTCGCCGCGCAGGAGGATGGTTGCGTTGTCAGGATTGACGTTGCGGACTCCATAGACATCCGAGGTGCCGAAGATCACGCCCACCCCATTCAGGACCGGGTGCTTGGCATTGGCTGCCTCGACCTTGCTGCGGGTGCCCTCGACCTTGTGGCGGCCGTGGTGGTTGATCCACTTCTCACCCAGGATCTTGAGGCCGAACTCGGACCACTTGAGGTTGCCCGTTTCACCAGGGCCGGTGAAGGCATGGGTGGCGGTGCGGAATCCAATGACTGGCTTCCCGGCATTCAGGTAGTCGGCGATGATCTGGTATTGGGAATCGGTCAATCTCCGGAAACGGGTGCCGATGATCATGAGGTCGGCATTCTTGAGCGCCTCCAACCCGGGAAGGCTCTGCTGGTTCTGCGGGTCGATGTATTTGCCGCTCTTGTCCAGGGAGAAGAGCACGGTGGTGTCGAATCCGTGGTGCTGGCTCAGGATCTTGGCCAGCATGGGGCAGCTTTCCTCGGTCCGATATTCCTCGTCGCCGGCGATCAGCACGATGTGCTTGCCCTTGCCGGGGCCGCTGGCTCCCTTGAATTTAAGCCATTGCATCTCTGCACCTTGCAGTAGCGTGGTCAGCGCCAGCCATGAGGCGAGTGCGATCATGAGGAGAGGTCTATTCTTTTTCATGGATGTTGAAAGCAGGTGTTGCTTCGGAGTCTACAAGTCTCTACGGCGACAGGTGATCGTCCATTCAATGGAAGCCTGAATCGCTGGGGAAACGGTCGAGGAAGATAGATCAAGCCAAACGGAAAGTTTTTTGAAAAACGGACTTTGGTTGGTGGAAATGAGGTGGGGTTCGAACAGGAGGAAACGGTGAATAAGGTAGACCTTTTGAACACAGAGCCCTAGAGGGGAAGCAACGTGATCGTCCGCCCCTTCAGGGCGGGTTCGATTTGTGGTGCTACTCCCGGGGTTCCATTTCATTCCACCCCGGGCTACATGCGTTCACCACTCCGTGGTGATGTCTGAAACCAATCCTGAATGAGAACATTCCTGTTTGGGGGTCTCACCAACGACCCCGAATGGGGGCAACGCATGTAGCCCCGGGTGGCAACCCGGGGGATAGGTCCCAGAATCCCTTCGCGCCCTGAAGGGGCGCACGATCTCCAACCTTCAATCCTAATTTCGTCCGCTCTTTCAGGGCGATTGAAATTTTAGTGCGAGATCAAACCCGGGGTTTCATTTCATTCCACCCCGCGCTACATGCGCTTACCTCTCCGAGGTGACCGGACTCAGGCCCGCGCGAGTGCCAGTCCCGTCTGTGTCTTCGTCCTGGCGACGGATTCAGGTGAACCGGTTGCCACGATCTCACCACCCTTCTCCCCGCCTTCCGGTCCGAGCTCGATGATCCAGTCGGACGCCTTGAGGACATCGAGGTTGTGCTCGATGACGATGACGCTGTGGCCGAGGTCGACGAGCTTCTGGAAGACGTTCACCAGGATGCGGACGTCCTCGAAGTGCAGGCCGGTGGTTGGCTCATCGAAGAGGAAGAGCGTGGGCTTCGCCTCCTGGGCCTCCTTCCGGGAGAATTCCGCCAGGTGGCGGGAAAGCTTGAGGCGCTGGCATTCTCCGCCGGACAGGGTGTTGATGGGTTGACCCAGTCGAAGATAGCCAAGACCGGTTTCACGCAGGAAGTCCAGGCTCTGGATGGCGCGTTCCGCCTTCCGGTTCTCACCGAAGCCCTCGAGGAAGACACAAACATCATTGACGGTGGCCTCAAGGAGGTCGCCCACACTCATGCCCTCCATGTCGGGATCCACTTCGGATGAGGCGATGATCTCGGGGGAGAGCCTGATCTCCAGGATGTGGGGGCGGTAGCGGCGTCCATCGCAGTCGCTGCACTTGATGAACACGTCGCTGAGGAACTGCATCTCGATCTTCTCGAAGCCGACGCCCTTGCAGCGCTCGCATTGTCCCTGGGCTGAATTGAAGCTGAAGGCGCTTCCCTTGAGCCCCCTCTGCTTTGCCAGCGGCGTCTGGGCGAAAAGATCACGGATGAAGTCGAAGGCCCCGGTGTAGACGGCGGGATTCGAGCGAGGAGTCTTACCGAGGGAGGACTGATCGACCAGTTGGACCCTCCCCAACTGTTGCCAACCCTTGAGGGAGGCGGAGGAGCGGATGACCTCTTCCTCGTCGTTGTCATCCTTGCTCTTCTCGATCTCGCCACCCAGCTTGTCCTGCATCAGGGGAAGGAGTCCCTCCCGGATGAGCGTGGTCTTCCCGGAGCCACTGACGCCGGCGATCGACACCAGGCGCCCGAGGGGAAGATCGACCGAAACCTCCCTAAGGTTGTTGCGCTGGATGTTGGAGATGGAGAGCCATCCCTTTTTGGCACCGGCCTTGATGGGACGCTTCTTTCGAAAATCCACGGACTTTCTGCCGGACATGTAGTCACCGGTCAGGGTGCTGGCCTTCACCAGGGCCTTCACGGTTCCCTGGAAAACGATCTCGCCTCCCTGGTCACCTTGAAGTGGCCCGAGGTCGACAATCTCATCAGCCGCTTCGATGACCCCCTGTTCATGCTCGACCACCACCACCGTGTTTCCCACGTCCCTGAGTCGATGGAGGATTCTCACGAGACGCTGGGTATCCATGGCATGGAGTCCGACGCTTGGCTCATCGAGGACGAAGAGCGTGTTCACCAAACGGGAGCCCAGGCATCCCGTCAGGTTGACCCGTTCGGTTTCACCGCCGGAGAGGGAGCGGGTGGGACGGTTCAGGGTCAGGTAGCCGAGGCCAACCTCGTCGAGGTAGTGCAGCCGGGAGGAGACCTCCTCAAAGACCACGGATACCGGATCCTTCCGATCCAGCTTCATGGACTTCATCAGACTGGCCACCAGGTCATCGGCCTCGCTGACCGGCAGATCGTAGAAATCGGCCAGGGTCATGGAATCCCCCCTTTCTGCTGCAAGGCTTCCCTTTGGCGGAGACAGCTGGAACATCAGGCTTTCAGGTTGAAACCGTTTGCCGTCGCAGGCGCCGCATTTCACATAAGCACGGTAGCGTGAGAGCAGGACGCGGACGTGCATCTTGTAGCTCTTGGACTCCAGCCAGTTGAAATAGCCCTTCACTCCATACCATCGATGGGGCCACTTGCTCTTGCGCCCCTTGCCGTATTCCGGATCGCCGAGGATCACCCATTCCTGTTGCTTCTTGGTGAGCTTGTTGAAGGGCACATCCATGGGAACCCCCTCCTTTGCACAGGCGACGACCAGGTCCTCCTGGCACGCTTCACCGGTCCCGGTCTGCCATGGCTTGACTGCACCTTCCTCGAGGGAAAGCGTCTTGTCGGGAAGGGCGAGATCGTAATCGATGGTGATGATGCGTCCGAAGCCACGGCATTCAGGACAGGCCCCCACCGGGTGGTTGAAGCTGAAAAGGGACGGGCTGGGCTGGCGGAAATCCCGGTCGCAGGTGGCACAGTGGAAGCCTTTCGAATAGCGACGGGGTTCGTACTCACCGGGCAGGTGGATGGCGAGGTGCCCCTTGCCGAAATGGTAGGCCTGTTCACAAGCCTCGACGAACCGGGCGCGGCTGTCCGGCTCGAGTCGGATGCGGTCCTGGATGACGGACACCTTCCGGGCCTTGCTCTTCACGAGGATCTCCGTCGCCTCATCGACCCGGATCGGGCGCACCTGGAAGTCGCCTCCGGACTGGTAGTCCACGGCCTGCTCAGCCATCTGTCCCGCTGCCTTGGGGCGTTCCGGTTCCAGCACCCTCTGATAGCCCTGCCTCTGGATGAGGTTGAGCATTTCCTCCATGGACAGTTTTTCCGTGAACTCCAGGTCAAAGGTGACGAGTGCATGCCCGGCCCTGGCAGCCTTCCTCCCGGAGGTCAGGGATTTCCAGATGGACTGCGGACTGTCCTTGGTGACCTGGACTCCACAGCCCGGGCAGATGAGCCGGGAACAATGCGCCCAGACCACCTTCATGTGGTCGCAGATCTCGGTCATGGTGCCCACGGTCGAGCGGGTGGTCTTGACCGCATTACGCTGCTCAATGGCGATGGCCGGTGGGATGCCCTCGATGGCATCGACCTGCGGCTTGTCCATGCGGTCGAAGAACTGGCGGGCGTAGGGGGAGAAGGTCTCGATGTAGCGACGTTGGCCCTCGGCGAACAGGGTATCGAAGGCGAGGGAGCTTTTTCCGGACCCGCTCAGGCCGGTGATGACCGTCAGTTTCCCGGTCTTGATATCGAGATCGAAGCCTTTGAGATTGTTGTGACGGACACCCTTCAGGCGTATGACTGGCTGCTTCCTGCGCGGCATGGGCGCGCAAGGTAGCAGGACGTCCAGAATTTCAAATTTTTGATTTCAAATTTCAGATCTGAACGTCGGAAACCACTACTTTTTCTCGTCCTTGGGGTGGGGTTCCGGTTCAGGGCCGTAGGGGACACCGATGGGGGCATCGGGGGTCTTGGACCATTCGATCCAGGATCCGTCGTAGACGGCGGCATCATAGCCGAGCAGTCGCAGCGCGAGATAGTTGACTGAGGCGCGGGTGCCTGAATTGCAGTAGGTGATCACCCGGTTGTCCCGTGGAATGGAGCGGAAATGGCGTTCCAGGTCCGCGAAGTTGATGAACCGGCAGGTATTCTCGCTGCTGAGGTTGGCGTCGAAGGGGAAGGGGAGTGCCGTCGGGATGTGTCCCTTTTTTTCCGTCACGGACTTCTCACCCTGGAACTCCTCGATGCTCCTTGAGTCCAGGAGGGTGACCCTCTGGTCCATGGTTGCGTAATAGACATCCTGACCCTTGGGGCTCAGGTGGGGGACAGGCGTGACGACGAAGTCGCCTTCCGGAAGCACGGTCGATTCGGTCGCCACCGGGAGCTCCGCCTCCTTCCATGCCTTGAGTCCCCCGTTCAGCACGGCCACCCGTGGGAGACCACAGGTTTCCAGCACCCAGAAAAGACGTGCGGCATCGCGGAAGTTCTTGTTGTCGTAGACGACGATTCGGTGGTCCTTGCGGATCCCCTTTGAGTTGAAGAGCCTCTCGAGATCCGCCGAGGGGGCCCTCATGGTCTTGTAGAGCTCGTTCGTGTGGTAGGTGGATTTCCGTGGAAGACTGACCGCCCCCTGGATGTGTCCTTCTCCATACTCCTCCACTGTTCGTGCGTCGAGGACCAGCAGGTCGGGATGGGACAGGTTCTTGTGCAGCCACTCCGGCTCGATGAGGACGGAAGGGAATTCGAGCCCCGGGAGACGGTTGGTGCTGAAGAAGACCGGCTGCGATGTCTGCAGGAGTTGTTCCTCCAGTTCATTCGACAGATCCCTGACGAGTTCCTCATTGGCGATCGCGCTGTCGATGCTTTCGCTGGAGTCGGTGTCGAGGTCGTAGAGGACGGGTTGGGCCTTCGAGTCCTCCTGCCCCTGGATGGAGAGCCCGGGAAGGCCGTTGGTCCGTATCAGCTTCCAGTTGCCGCTGCGGATGGCGAATTCCGTTCCATTGTCGGAAGCGGTGATGACCGTCGTGCGGGGAACTCCCTTCACCGCGGCGAAATAGAACTCGGAAAGGAAGTTCTTGCTGTCGGGGGCCGCCCCTTCCGGGATCTCCACATC
>CAZKNW010000171.1:0-8148 GCA_964554035.1 uncultured Verrucomicrobiota bacterium | reverse complement strand
AGTAGAGGTTGGAGACATGCCAGAGCTCCTTCGCCTGGTTGGAGATCGTCTCCGCCAGCTCCGGATGGGCATGCCCGAGCGAGGTGACCGCAATGCCACCCCCGAAGTCCACATAGCGTCGGCCGTCCACATCCCAGACGCGCGATCCCTCGCCGCGCTCCAATGTCAGGGGGAAGCGTCCGTAGGTCGGAACCACGAACGACTCATACATGGATTGAATGGCCTCGGATTTCGAGACCGCCCGCTTCGCTGTTGTTTCAACGGTGCTCATAAAACGACTTCGGTGCCCACGCCCTTGTGGGTGAAAATCTCAAGAAGGACGGAGTGATTGACCCGGCCGTCGACCAGCGAGACCTTGTCGACTCCCGCATAAAGTGCCCTCACAGCACTGTCCACCTTCGGAATCATCCCCTTGTCGATGACACCCTCCTTCTTGAGGTCATCGACATCATTGGTCTGCAGATGGGGAATCACGGTATTCACGTCACTCGGATCCTTCATGAGGCCCGGCACATCACTCATGAACACCAGTCGCCGTGCCTTGAGCGCAATCGCCGCCTGGGCGGCCGCGACATCCGCGTTGCAGTTGTAGAGCTGCCCCGAAGCGTCCCTTGCCGTGGGGCTGATGACGGGTGTGATGCCCTGCTCGATGCATTCCATCAGGGGAGCGGTGTTGACCTCGATCACCTCACCCACGAAACCCAGGTCCGGTTTCTCTCCATCCGGGGTCTCGATCTCAAGCTTCCGGCAGATGAAGATGTCGGATCCCCTGAAGCCCCTGGCCTTGCCACCCAGCCGCTCGATCGTCTGTACGATCTCCGGGTTGATCTCCTCGGAAAGCGTCTTCTCCACCACTTCCACCGCAGCCTGGTCGGTCACCCGCATGCCCCTGACAAAACGGGCCTCCAGCCCGGAGGCATCCATGGCCCTCGTGATGGCCTTGCCGCCGCCATGCACCACGGCAGGATTGATACCCACCGCCTCCAGGAAGACGACGTCCCGCGCCACGCTGGACCGGATCTCGGGATCCGGACTGTCCATGAAGCTGCCCCCGTATTTCACCACGAAGGTCTGTGACCGGAATCGCTGGATGTAGGGTAGCGCCTCGAGGAGGACGGCGGCTTTGGAAATGGCTTGATCCATGGTGTGTCTGGCTATTCTCCCTTGTTGAAATCGACGTATTCCTCGGAGAGGTCACAGGTGTAGATGATCGCCTCGCCCTTCCCGAGGTTGAGGTTGATGACGATCTCGAATTCCTCCGCTCCGGAGATCTTCCGCAAGTCCTCGATCGGGGTCCTGGTTGGCCTTCCCTTTTTCAGCGCAAACAACACCTTCCGGGAACCAGGAATCCGATAACCGATGTCGACCTTCTCCTCGACCACCTTGGAGGGACTGTATCCGAGAGCATCCATGACCCGGCCCCAGTTGGGATCACCACCATACCAGCTGGTCTTCACCAGCTCGCTGTTGGCGACACACCTCGCGGCGGCATCGGCCTCCTTGTGCGTCCTGGCTCCATTCAGGAAGACGGTCACCTTCCGGGTCACGCCCTCGCCATCAGCGACGATCTTCTTGGCCAGGTCGAGGCAGACATGGTTCAACGCTTCCTGGAAGCGGATGAAGTCCGGCGAGGACGACGAACGAATCCGTGCGGCACCGGACTGACCGTTGGCCAGGACGATCACCGAGTCGTTGGTGCTCATGTCACCATCCACGGTGATGCGGTTGAAGCTCAGGGCCACGGCCTGCTTGAGTGCCCGTTGAAGCAGGGTCTTCGAGATCGCGACGTCCGTGGTCACAAAGCAAAGCATGGTGGCATGCAGCGGCATGGTGGCAGGCCGGGATCCGGTCGGGCTCATGCCCGGCTCGATCATGCCGGCACCCTTGCAGATGCCGCCGATCCGGACCGGACTTCCACCGATCTTGAACTCCACCGCGACCTCCTTGGTCACGGAGTCGCTGGTCATGATGGCCTCAGCCGCATTGTGGGCGCTGGTCGCATCGTGAGAAAGGGCGCCAGCCGCAAGGCGTATTCCATTCCGCACATTTTCCATCGGGAGATTGAGACCAATCCGGCCCGTCGAGCAGATCAGGACCTCTTCTTCACCCACGCCCAGCTCCTTGGCAGTGAGGGCACCCATCTCAATGGCGTCCTTCATTCCCTGTGCACCCGTGCAGGCATTGGCATTGCCGGAGTTCGCCACGATGGCCCGGGACCGCTTGAGGGCGGCACGGGGCACGCTCACCTTGACCGGAGCGGCGCAGACCTGGTTGGTCGTGAACATCCCCGCCACCACGGCCGGGGCGTCCGAAGCCACCATCGCGAGGTCCAGCTTCCTGCCCTTGTTCGAGCCCTTGCCGGTGCCGAGCCGCTTGATGTCGCAGAACACACCGGATGCCTTGAAGCCCTTGGGAGCAACGACGGAACCATCAATGGAATGAAAAAAAGATTTCATGCGTTTAAAGAAAAACGGGAGCGAGGGAACGTGACAAAAGGAAGAACCGACGCGAGCCCTGTCAGCTGCGTCGACGGCGAGGTTTAGACTGTCGCCCGAGGTGGTGTGTCACGGCAAAATCAAAAGCAGGTTTGAAAACAACTGTCAATCCAGAGTGTGCGCAAAGAGAAAGGGCCGCCTCCCGGGCGGGAGACGACCCTCTGTTGTGGTGGTGTGGGGTTGGGAGAAATCAGGTGCGCTTGAGAAAGCTTCGCAGCATCCAAGCCGCCTCCTCGTGGGCTTGGAGGAGGGAGGTCAGGAAGTCGGCCGTACCGACGTCATGCTGCTTTTCCTCAACCTCCGAGATGGTGTCACGCAGGATACGGATGCTCTGCTCGTAGTCATTGACCAGCACCGCGATGGAATCGTCACCTTCGATCAGGTCACCGGGGGCTTCCTTCAGATGCGTGTGCTCAAGGAACTCCTGCATGGAGCCTGAGGCTACTCCTCCGAGCATTCGAATCCGCTCGGCCGTCTGATCGATACGGGCCTCGAGTTCTCCATACTGCTTCTCGAAGAATTCATGGAGGGAATGGAAACGTTCCCCCACCAGGTTCCAGTGGAAGTTCCGTGTCTTCACATACAGCACGTGTTGGTCGGCGAGGATTTGCTTCAATTTCGAGATCACCGAGTCGCGCTGATCTTCCTGTAGTCCGATGTTCAACTTTTCTGCTGTTTCTGTAGCCATAATGTCTTTTGTCGGTCCCAAAACGTTTGGGCCTGGAAACAACCTTATACAGCTGGGGAATCTGTCAAATGAAGGAAGGGAACTGGAGCGCCAGGAATGAGTGCCTGGCCCGTGAGGCAATCGCAGCCATACCCGAAGGGCCGACGGCGCGGCCCATTCGAACAGAATGGACGCTCAATGCCACTCGTCCACACAGAAGCCCTGCCCCGGCAGGGAAACAAAGTAGAGGTTGTCGAAGCCTTCATCCAGCGTCGGAAGCTCCAGCCTGGTGCTCGCATTCCGCAGTCCCAGGTCCGGTATCCTTTCCCTGCCGGACCTCATCCTGTTTCGATCAAGTGCATCGCCCAGGACGGATTTGAAGAAATACCCGACAATGGGAATTCCGGCTTCCCTGGCCATCTCGACATAGGGACTCCGGTCCGCCTTCGTCACGTTGGTGTTGTCGATGACGCAGGGGATGGACGATTCCAGACAAGCTTGGAAGAGACACCTTTCCCGGTGCCTGGTCCTCAACATGTCCAGGTTAATCCTTACGTGGGTGTCGGCAAAGCGGCTCTTGAAGAAGCTGGATTTGCCTGTGGCCTGAATTCCAATGAAGATGACGATTTCCATGGATGCTCTCCCTCCTTGGAGGGAAACAAACATGAATCCGCGCCACAGTGCAAACGTGAAGTATCAGAACAAGGTGTTCACCGTTGTTCCGATCACACTGAGCGGCCCCGTGTCCTCGAGACTGTCGGTCGCCTTGTCGACCTTCTGTAGGGTGACCTTGGCATTCTTGAAGAGGGTGTCGTCGTTGAGCATCATGCCGATGCTTCCCTCGCCCGCATTGAGCTTCTCCAGCACTTCCTTGAGGTTGTTCATGGCCACGATGGCTTCCTTGTAGAGTTCCTCGTCGGTGGCCAGCTTGCCGAGGGTTCCCTGCCCCTCACTGATCGCCGTCACGACCTTGCGGGCCTCCTTGAGTGTGGTCTCCGCCTCGGTCAGGGAACTCTCAGCCTTGCCCATGGCACTCTTGGCGGTGTCAAAGATCCCGCGCGCCTCGCTCAAGGTCAGCTCCAGCTCATCCGCCGTCTTGGTCAGGCGAGCCACCGCATTGGTGGCCCCATTGTAGAGCGAGTCATCCGTCAGCATCTTGCCGACACTGCCCTCACCATCGGCCATCTGCTGGGAGATCTTCTCCATGTTCGTGAAGAACCCGGTGATCTTGGGATTGTTGACCTTGATGAAGTCGGTCAGAGGCCCCAGCAGGTTGTCCAGGCTGTCTCCCGAGAAGGAACTGGTGATCTTCTCCACGCCGGTCGCGACGTTGTCGAGCTTCTCCATGATGACCGTCAGGTCGGCTTGGGACTTGGTGGTGATGGTGGCGCCGTGGTCGAGCTTGGGACTCTCGACCGTACCAAAGTCGATGGAGACGAAGTTCTGCCCCATCAGTCCTACGAACTGGATGCTGGCGGTGCTGTCGGTCTTTACCGGCACATCCTTGCCGACGGACATCGTGACCTTCACCTGGGTGTCCTCAAAGCCGATGTCGGTGACCTTGCCCACCTTGACCCCGGCCATCTTCACATCGTCGCCCACCTTGAGTTCCTTGACGTTGTCGAAGAGCGCGTTGATGGAGGTCCCTCCCTTGATCTCCCCCGGGCCGCCCGTCGTCTCGAAGAGAAGGAAGGCCGCAATGACAGCGAGAAAAAAGAAGACGCCGATCTTGGTTTCAATGGAGTTTTTCATGGTGCTTGAGTCTGGAGGTCAGTCTTTGGACGGTTTAAAGCTGGCTGTAAGGAATTCGATCACCTGCGGGTTGTCGGAGGCGCGCACTTCATCCGGGGTGCCGATCGCAAGGACTTCTCCCCCAATCAGGATGGCCATCCGGTCGGCTACGCCAAAGGCAAGGTCCCGGTCATGGGTGACCACCACCGAAGTCGCATTGGTGCGACGATGCAGGCGGCGGATCTCATCGGTGACCGTCACCGCGATCAGTGGATCCAGCTCGGAAGTCGGCTCATCATAGAGCATGAGCTGCGGTTCGATGACCATCGCCCTCGCGATGGCCACGCGCTTCTTCATGCCTCCCGAAAGCTGCCCGGGATAAAAACGCCCCTTCCCTGCCAGCCCCACCTGCTTGAGGCTGGTTTCCACCTTAGCCTTGATCTCCGAAGGCGGCATCAGGCGATGTTCGGTCATGTAGAGCCCGACGTTCTCCTCAACGGTCAGTGAATTCAACAAGGCACCCGACTGGAACACCATCGCAAGGTGATTCTCCTCAAGGACCCACTCCTCGGCAATGTTCTCGCCATCGATCAGGATGCTCCCTGAATCAGGTTCCTCGAGTCCGATCATGTGCTTGAGAAGCACGCTCTTGCCTGAGCCGCTGGGCCCCATGATCACGAACATCTCACCAGGTTTGACCTCAAGTTTGATGCCCTTCAGGACCTCGACCACGCCGTAACGCTTCCGCAGCGATTCCACGCGGACTCCGACGTTGGCCTTGGCTGGCTTTGGAAGCGTGCTCATAGGTCAAATTCAATCAGAAGGCGGGTCAACAGGTAGTCCATGATCAGGATCAACACAATCGAGTTCACAACCGCCTTGGTCACGGATCTTCCGATGCCCCTCGGGCCACCGATGGTTCCAAGTCCCTGATGGCAGCAGACAATCCCCGTCGCCAGCGCGAAGAAGAAGCTCTTGATCAGTCCGCTGATGACGTCCTTGTGGTCCACCCAATCACCCAGATAGGTGAAATAGACATGGTAGGAGACACCGATGTCACTGTTGGTGGATGCCACGATCGCGCCCCCCAGCCAGCCGGTCAGGTCGGCAACGAGTGTCAGGGCCGGCAGGGCCAGGGAGATCGCCACAACCCTCGGCAGAACAAGGTAGTGGATCGGATTGATCCTCATGGTCTTCAGGGCATCGATCTCCTGATATACCTTCATGGAACCGATCTCAGCCGCCATGGCGGAACCGATTCGTCCGGCGATCAGGATGGCCATCATCACCGGTGCCAGTTCACGGCAGACGCCTCGGCCCACGATGCCACCGACGAAGCTTCCCAGCCCACGCTCGACCAGCGCCGGACCGGTCTGCAGGGCCAGCACGGCGCCGACAAACATGGCCATCAGGCAGGCCATCATGAGGCTGGCGTAGCCGATTTCGTAGATCTGCTCAAAGATCTTCTTCCGCTGGCGCATGGCCAGAGGCAGGGCACGAAACGTGTCCAGCAGGAGGAGGATCAACTGTCCTAGGTCGCGAAACATGGATTATGGCTTCTCTTCTTCAGCGGGCTCTTCCGAGACTTCCCCACCGCCCTTGCCCTTCAGCCGGATGAAATGAAATAGGCGGGCCTCAGACCCCTCGGGCGTGCTTTCATACCGAAACAATCCAAAAAGGATCGAGTCTTTTCTGGCCACCTTGTTCCGGTCAAAACGCAGGAGGTTCCAGAGGATCGAATGGCTCTTGAATCCGGTGTTCGGGTTCTCCTCCTTGCGATAGATGGACCACATCGGTGAATAATTTCGCTTCACTCCCTTGTTGTTCCTCAACAGCGGCTCCAGCGGTGCGATCAGCTGGAGGCGTGCCTTGTCCTCAAAGTCACGCTCGTAGGCGAACAGCGGCCAGAGATGGATCTGTCTCCGGTCCTGCCCGGTCTCAAGGCTCTCGTCGTGGATGTCCTGATACAACGAAAGGGCAATACGGGTCCTGCGGCTCTTCACCTCGGGGCTGTCGATGGTCTTCTCCTTGTAGAGCGGGAAAAGGAACACCTTGCTCCGCGTGAATCCGGCCCGGGTGTCCGACCAGATGGGCCACACCCGGTCGATATGCCTGTTCTCTCCACGCGCCCAGACGATGAAGGGCCACGGCGCGTTGACCTCACGGTAGTTGGTGGTCGTGTCGGTGGAATACCTGAGGAAGGGCCACATCACGGTGGTCGAGTTCTTCAGAGCGGAACGCTGCAGCGCATAGAGCGGGAGCAGGTGCGTCGCCATCACCGGGTTCTCGGTTCCGAGGGCGCGACGCTCAAAGGAGAAAAAGGGCCAGCCGGCGAACATCTTGTAGTGCCCTGGTACCATCTGCTTCTCGTCCCACATGTCGGTCTGGTAGGTGACCTCCTTGCGCTCTTGGCCAAACACCGGAAAGAACTGCCAGCCCTTCAGCCCGTCCCCTTCCCTGAGGTGAAAGAAGGGATACAGGTAATTGTCCGTGACCACATCACGCTTCCGCGACTGCAGGTAGAGCGGAAGCATCACCCACTTCACCTCGTCACGAAACAGGCGGTTCTGCAGGCGACCATAAAAGGGCATGACCGCCGTGAAGTTGTTGGTCGGGTTGGTGGAGCGCTGCTGGAAGTAGAGGGGAAACAGGGTGAAGCGCTTGTCCTTGTCCTCATCGCCACGACGACCTCCCGAGAAGGCAAAGAGCTGACCGATCTGGAAACGGTATTCAGCCCCGAAGCGGTCATAGGTCAGGAGCGGATAGGCGAGGTCGAACTCGGTGAAGTCGGCTCCCTCGTCGGTGCTCATGGACATCAGGGGGGAGAACCTCCAGAGGCTGCGTTCCTCATCCAGCTGGTAGTTGCCCCAAAGCGGCCCCGCAGCCTCGTAACCATAGCCCGGCTCCAGGGTCAGGCGGATCTTGTCGTAGAGCGGTCCCAGGTCATTGGCGGACGCCGATAGCACAAAGGCCGCGCAAAAAACGCGGCACAACCATCGACAAATCCATGTTTTCCAACCGGGCGACATCACCAAAGAGCGCGGACGATAATCCCCCCTTAACGGAATGTCCAACGGCCAAATTCACTCCCTTTTCCCCGCGGAATCCCGGCCTCCCCCACACACCCCTCACACATGAGCACCACCCCACGCGCACGCCACGACCACCACCAGGCCGCCGCACCACGCACGCACCGCCGCACCCGTCGCGTCCGCCAGCCCCCACTCCCGCGCCAGCGCCTCCACACGCACGCGC
>CAZKNW010000170.1:0-8204 GCA_964554035.1 uncultured Verrucomicrobiota bacterium | reverse complement strand
GTATTGTTTGCCTATTCCCTGGGCAAGGCCCAGAGGATCCTTTCGCTCGTGGACTCCGGGTTGGGTCCCATTTTTGTCCATGGTTCCGTCGCGAAGATGAATGCGGCCTATGCGGAATCGGGCGTGGTTCTTCCTGAGACGTGTGATGCGTCAGGGAAACCCGAAAAAAAGGAGGCGGCACGATCCCTGGTCGTGGCACCGGCATCGGTCGACGGCACTCCCTGGTTGGCGAAATTTGGATCCTGCTCCACCGCCTTTGCCTCCGGCTGGATGCGGGTGAGGGGTGGAAGAAGGAGGGGCAATCTCGATCGGGGATTTGTCATCTCGGATCATGTCGACTGGCCGGGACTCCTTCAGGCGATCGAGGCTTCCAGCGCAGACCGTGTCCTTGTCACCCATGGGTATTCCGATGCGGTGGTTCGCTATCTCAACGAGAAGGGCAGGGATGCGGGGGGGCTGGAAACGCAGTTTGCAGGGGAAACAGGGGACTGACATGCGTCGCTTTGCCGAACTCTATGAGGACCTGGATGGCACGACCCGGACCAATGCCAAGGTGGATGCCCTCAAGCGCTATCTTGCCGAGGTGCCCGCAAGGGATGCTGCATGGGCGGTCTGGTTCATGGCGGGGAACCGACCGAAGCGGGTGGTCACAACGCGACAGCTTCGGGCCTTCGTGGCCGACGAGTGTGATCTGCCGGTCTGGCTGGTTGAGGAATCCTATGATCGCGTGGGGGACCTCGGTGAGACCATGGCGCTCCTTTTGGATACCTGTGGCCCGGAGAAGGAGGGACAGTTGTCGTTGCCCCTGCACCAGCTTGTCGAGGAAAGGCTCCTCCCGATGGCGACCATGGAGCCATCCGGCGCCCGTTCGAATCTCGCACGCACCTGGAGGGAACTGTCACAGCTGGAGTGTTTTCTGTTCCACAAGATGCTGACCGGGGGGCTCAGGGTGGGGGTGGCAAGGACCCTCCTTTCCCGGGCTCTGGCGGAGACGGCAGGTGTGGAACCCGCGGTGATGGCACATCGCCTCATGGGTGGAATTCAGCCTGATGAAGCAACCTTTGAGCGCCTGATGGCTGCCGGTTCGGTGGAGGATGATGCCACGAGGCCTTATCCCTTCTACCTTGCCTATGCCCTGGAAAAGGAGCCTGTGGAACTGGGACCGGTGGACGACTGGCAGATCGAGAGGAAGTGGGATGGTATCCGTGCGCAGTTGGTCAAGCGGAGTGGAGAGGTCCTGATCTGGAGCCGGGGTGAGGAACTGGTCACCGACAGCTTTCCGGAAGTCGCCGGAGTGGCCGCTGCCCTTCCTGATGGAACCGTGCTGGATGGGGAATTGCTGGCATGGAGGAATGGTCCCCTTGGCTTCTCCAGGTTGCAGAGGCGCCTCGGTCGCAGCAATCCCTCAGCAAGACAACAGCGCGAGAATCCCATCGCCTTCATGGGATACGACCTGTTGGAGGCGGAGGGGACTGACCTGAGGAAACGGGCCATGCACGAACGGAGGCAGAGGCTCGAGTCACTCATGGAGGACTTCATGAGGCAGGCAGGTGGGCTTGTTCAGCCTGCCCATGCAAGCCAGCTGGAAATGTTTCCGGAATCGGATGTTCAAGACTCCCTGCCAATCCTCCTGTCGGAGGTGCTCGACACAAGGGACTGGAAGGAGGTTGCCCGGGAGGTGGAGGATTCACGCCGCTTGGGTGTGGAAGGCGTGATGCTCAAAAGAAGGGGATCTTCCTATGGCGTGGGACGGGAAAAGGGACATTGGTGGAAATGGAAGATGGATCCCTTGACCATTGATGCCGTGATGGTGGCAGCACAGCTCGGACATGGGCGCAGGGCCAATCTCTACACCGACTACACCTTCGCGCTCTGGGATGGCGAGGAACTGGTGACGGTGGCCAAGGCCTACTCGGGACTCACCGATGAGGAGTTTTCCAAGGTGGACAGGTTTGTCCGTGAGAACACGCTGAAGCGACATGGTCCCGTACGAAGCGTGAAGCCGGAGCTGGTCTTTGAGATCGCCTTCGAGGGCATCCAGTCCTCCTCGCGTCACAAGTCCGGGGTGGCGGTCCGTTTTCCGCGAATTCATCGCCAGCGCGAGGACAAGGCTCCTTCCGAGGCGGACACGCTGGCCAATCTCAAGGCCCTGGCAAGGGAAGGGAAACGGGACTGATGGCAGGGACGAAGGCAAATCGGGCTCCGACGCCACGACAGCGGGTCATGAGGATCTTTGAGGATCGGGACTGGAAACCGTTTCGATTTCAGAAGGAGGTCTGGTCCGCCTACGGGAGGGGAGAAAGCGGCCTGGTCCACAGTCCCACTGGAACAGGCAAGACCTACTCGGTCTGGATTCCGCCCTTGATGGAATGGATGAAGTCCGGGTCAAGGAAGCGCAGTGCGCCTCCTCTTCGGGTCCTTTGGATCACGCCCTTGAGGGCACTGGTAAAGGACACGACCAAGGCGCTGCAGGACATGGCCGGGGAACTGGGGCTTCCGTGGACAGTCGAGGACCGTACAGGCGACACCCCGTCTTCACGAAAGTCGAAACAGCGAAAGCAGTTTCCCACCGCTTTGGTAACCACACCCGAGAGCCTCTCCGTCCTGCTTTCCTACCCGGACACGCGAGAGAAGATGTCCGACCTGGAGGCTGTGATCGTGGATGAATGGCACGAGCTCATGGCCACGAAGCGTGGGGTGCAGACGGAGCTTTGCCTCGCCCGACTGAAGCAATGGAACCCGGCACTGAGGATCTGGGGCCTGTCGGCGACACTGGGCAATCTGGAGCAGGCGTTGTCGTGCCTGCTGGGTCCCGGAAGGGACGGCCGGCTGGTGTCCGGCGACATGAAGAAGAAGTTCGTCGTCGAGACCCTGATCCCCGGGAAGATGGAGCGCTTTCCATGGTCAGGTCACCTCGGCAGTCGCTTGGTGAAGGATGTGGTGAGGACGATCGAGGAAGCTGATACGACCCTCGTCTTCACCAATGTCCGTTCCCAGACGGAATATTGGTTCCGGGCGCTTCTGGAGGCGCGTCCCGACTGGGAGAAGGACATCGGTATTCATCATGGATCCATCGACCGCGAGGCTCGACAGGAGATCGAGGACCGGCTCAGGGCGGGGACGATCAAGGCGGTCATCTGCACCTCGAGTCTCGACCTTGGAGTTGATTTCACCCCGGTCGACCAGGTGATCCAGATTGGTGGCCCCAAGGGTGTGGCAAGGCTGTTGCAAAGGGCAGGGCGGTGTGGACATCAACCAGGCGCCGTCAGTCGGGTGGTCTGCGTACCCACCCAGGCCATGGAGATGGTCGAGTATGCGGCGGCACGTGAGGCCATCGAGGAGCGACGGATCGAATCGCGACTGCCCATCGAGAAGCCACTGGATCTCCTTTCCCAGCATCTTGTGACGCTGGCACTGGGGGAGGGCTTTGAAGCCGATGAGCTGTATGAGGAGGTCAGGACCGCCTGGAGCTACCGGAACCTTGCTAGGGAGGACTGGCAATGGGTCCTCGATTTCATCATCCGGGGTGGTGATTGCCTGAAGGCCTACGACCAGTTTCGTAGGGTCGTGGTGCGGGATCGCAGGCACGTGGTTGAGTCCAGGGAAATCGAGCGCTTTCACCGCATGTCGATCGGGACCATCACCAGCGACCAGTCCATGACGGTGAAGTTTCTTTCGGGCCGTAGCCTCGGCACGCTTGAGGAAAGCTTCATCTCAAGGATCAAGCCGGGCATGAACTTTGTCTTCAGCGGGCAGACCCTTTCCCTCGTCCGCGTCCGCGACATGACCGCATGGGTCCGCAAGGCGAAGAAGGGTAAGGGCGTGGTGCCGGTTTGGGGTGGTGGTAGGGCACCGCTTTCCTCGGAACTGGCGGCGGCCGTCCGCAGGAAGTTTGAGGAGGCCAAGGAAGGACGTTTCAGAGGCAGGGAGATGACGGCGGTGAAGGAGATCCTGTCCCTTCAGAAGGAATGGTCGTGCCTACCGGCCCACGACGAGTTCCTGATCGAGCAGACACCGGAGAAGGGGAAGATGAACTGGTTCCTGTTTCCCTGCGCGGGCCGGTTGGCCCATGAGGGGCTGGCGTCCCTCCTGGCGCATCGGCTTTCACGAAAGGAACCGATGACCGTGACCGTGGCCTTCAACGACTATGGCATCCAGATCCAGGGCGGGGAGGACCTGCAGCCGTCGGAGTCCGACTGGAGGAAAATGCTTTCGGTGGACCGCTTGATGGAGGACTTGCTCGAATGCATCAATTCCACCGAACTGGCGCGGCGTCAGTTTCGCGAAGTGGCCAGGGTGGCCGGCCTGATCTTCCAGGGATTCCCGGGTGCGAAGAAATCGGCAAGGCAGGTGCAGGCTTCCTCGAGCCTGTTCTTCGAGGTCTTCCAGAAATACGATCCGGACAACCTGTTGCTGACGCAGTCAAGGCGTGAGGTGCTGGAAGGGCAGCTGGAGGTGCGTCGCCTGCGGCAGAACCTGGAAATGATTGCGGGACAGAAATTCGTGGTGAAGAGGACGGAGCGGTTGACCCCGTTTGGCTTTCCGCTTTGGGCGGAGGCCCTGAGGGCGCAGGTCAGCACGGAGAAGTGGGAGGACCGTGTGCGCCGGATGCTGGGGGCACTGGATGCGGAGGCGGATGCGAGATGAAGATCGATTGGAACGGATTTGATCTCGAACTGCTGCAGGGCAGGGCCATTCATTGGGCAAGGCAGGATACCCTGTTTGTGGCTGATCCTCATTTCGGCAAGGCGGCCACCTTTCGCAGCCTTGGCATCCCGGTTCCGGAAACGGCATCCAGAGCGACCTGTGATCGGTTGTCCGTGCTCCTGAACCAGACCAAGGCCAGGCGACTGGTCTTCCTGGGTGATTTTCTCCATGCGAGGGAAGGACGGACGGACCGCGTTCGTGAAGATCTTTGTGCATGGAGGGAAGGGCATGACGGCGTCACCATGGACCTGGTCCTCGGAAATCATGATCTCGCCGCGGGGTACCCATGGAAGGAGCTCCGGATCAACGTTCATCCGGATCCCTGGGACCTTGCCGGCCTGGCCTGCCGACACAAGCCGCAGGAAGAACCGGTGTTTCCATCACTCAGTGGGCACCTCCATCCGGTGGCCTGTCCGTTCGGCAGGCGCAACAGCAGCGGCCTTTCCCGCCCCTGTTTCTGGATTCGGCCCATGGAGATCGTGCTGCCCGCCTTCGGGGAGTTCACCGGAGGACATCAGGTCCGCGGAGAGGCCGGAGACAGGCTCGTGCTGCTGGGCGACGAGTCGCTTGTCGAACTTTGAATGAGGAAGGCAGGAACCAAGGAAATGTTGGGCGGGTTTTCCTTCCTTTCTGCTTTCTTCATGCCATGTCCCTAAATGCTGGCTTGAGTGGGAGGGGCGTTTTCCTGTTCTATCAGCGGTTTTTATGAGCAAGACCGCATTTTTTTTTGCCGGACAAGGCGCCCAGTTTGTCGGGATGGGCAAGGACCTCTGTGAGAAATACCCCTCCGCGAAGGCGCTGTTCAACCAGGCCAACGAGGTCCTGGGCTACGATCTGGCGACCATCTGTTTCGAGGGGCCCGAGGAGGAACTGACCAAGACCGAACATGCCCAGCCCGGGATCTACCTGGTCAGTTGGGTGGCGCTTCAGCTGCTCAAGGAAAGTGTTCCGGGGCTCAAGGCGGATGCCACGGCGGGACTTTCCCTTGGTGAATTCACGGCACTGGCCGCCGCCGGGGCCCTCTCTTTCGAGGACGGGCTCAAGGTCGTCCGTCAACGTGGCCTGTTCATGCAGGAGGCCTGCGACGAGACAAAAGGCGGCATGGCCGCCATCATCGGGATGGAGCAGGATGCCGTGCAGAAGGTCTGCGATGAGGCGGGCGTCCAGCTCGCGAACCTCAATTGCCCGGGACAGATCGTGATCTCCGGTGAAGCCTCCAGGATCGAGGCCGCCTGCGAGGTGGCCAAGGCCCAGGGTGCCAAGCGTGCCTTGCCGCTGACCGTGGCGGGTGCCTACCACTCGGCATTGATGTCCTCCGCAAGCAGCCGCCTGGCCGAAACCCTGAAGTCCACCACGATTCAGGCCCCTTCCGTTCCCGTGATTTCCAATGTCACCGCCGAGGCGCATGGCGACAACATAGCCGACGTGTTGGTTGAGCAGGTGACCTCCTCCGTGCTCTGGGAGGCCTCGATCCGGAAGCTGATAACGGAAGGTTTTGATGCCTTCATTGAGTTCGGACCGGGCAATGCACTGGCAGGCTTCATGAAGCGCATCGACCGAGACCAGACGGTCCACAACGTGGGCAGCGTCGAGACCTTCGAGAAGACGGTTCTGGCGCTTCAGTCCTGATTTGCGTCGCACTCCTCCGGTTCACGACGTAAGCTCGAGGCCATGGTTCAGTATTTGGATCTCCTACGACTTGTCCTGGAAAAGGGTTCCGAGAAATCGGACCGCACCGGGACCGGAACCATCTCGGTCTTTGGTGCCCAGGCCCGCTTTGACCTGCGCGAGGGTTTTCCGCTGCTGACCACCAAGAAGCTTCACCTCAAGAGCATCATCTACGAGCTGCTCTGGTTCCTGAAGGGGGATACCAACACCAAGTACCTGAACGACCATGGCGTTTCGATCTGGAACGAATGGGCGGATGAGAATGGGGATCTTGGCCGTGTCTATGGCGCCCAGTGGTGTGACTGGCGCAAGCCCGATGGAGGTTCCGTCAACCAGATCGATTCGGTCATCGAGCAGTTGAGGAACAATCCTGACAGTCGGCGCCACATCGTCTGCGCATGGAATTCCGGGGAGCTGGACCAGATGGCGCTGACTCCCTGCCATGCACTCTTCCAGTTTTATGTCTGCAACGGCGAGTTGAGCTGTCAGCTCTACCAACGCAGTGCCGACCTCTTCCTCGGTGTGCCCTTCAACATTGCCTCCTATGCGTTGCTCACCATGATGGTGGCCCAGGTCTGCGGATTGAAGCCGGGTGAGTTCATCCACAGCTTCGGAGACCTCCACCTCTACCTGAACCACCTGGATCAGGCCCGCACCCAGCTGGAGAGGGCCCCTCGTCCACTTCCGAAGATGACCCTCAATCCGGACGTGAAGGATATTCATGACTTCCAGTTCGAGGACTTCACCCTGAGCGACTACGATCCCCACCCCCACATCAAGGCACCGATTTCGGTTTAGTCCTAGTTGGGATTTCCTCCCCAGAGTTTATTCATATCTAGATGGTTTCAGGTTTCTAGTCCGAGCCATTTATTCTACGATTCCTACTTGTGAGTAGGGGAGGTCAGTTTCCAGTTTGTAGAATGTGTGGGAGAAGCGAGGCGGCCTGCAAATCGCACATCATCCCTAAACAGTTTTTTAGGCGTTTGCTCAATGGAGATAAGCATCTGTATGCTGTTAAGAACGATCCTTCCTTTAGTAGGGAGTTTTTTCAGAACGGAATCTGGGAACAGGGGATTCTATGTCCTGATTGTGATAATCTTCTTGGGGGGCTCGATAGCTACGGTTACGAAGTCCTTCCGGCTGAGCTCGATGCGAATAAGATTCGCGAGATAGCAACTGGTCTTTTCATCTATGAGTTTGGCACCATTGATCAAGAAACATTCCATCGCTTTTTGATTGCCGTGGCATGGAGAGCTTCGAACGCAAGGCACGGTTTCTTTGGGAAGGTAAGTCTTGGCCCGTTTGAAGATCGGTTCTTGAGAATCTTGAAAGGCGATAGAGCAGAAGATCTTGATGTCGATTCGGTGATTGTTCACCAAAATCCTGGAAGAATTGGGCCCGTAATGTTCCCTCCGGTTAAAACGAGATATGGCAGTGTGAATGTCATACAGCTTTATCTGTGTCCTTGGAAAATTCTGCTTAAAGTCGACCGGAGACCGTTCGAACCGCCATTTGATCGGCTTCGAACCAATTTCGGTGAAAATGTAACCGCGTTGATGATCAACGATTTTGCTGATGGAGAAGCGCATCAACTTGGCAGACTTCAGGAATTTCTCCGATCGGGGCGTGGATGGTCCTAAGCTTTGTTAAGCAAGGGCAGTATCGTGGACTTGGTTTTACTGGTGATTTCCCGGGACAAAGTGCTTGCTAGAGCCGGGAAAAAGGGATTACTTCTTTGCCCGCTCAAACACTGCGGAGAGATGGCAGAGTGGTCTAATGCAGTGGTTTGCTAAACCGCCGTACGGGGTAAACCCGTACCGAGGGTTCGA
>CAZKNW010000169.1:0-8270 GCA_964554035.1 uncultured Verrucomicrobiota bacterium | reverse complement strand
GACGACGAGGACAAGGAGGAGGAGGAAGCTCCCGACTTTTCCGACAAGACCGCGTTGGGCAAATGCCCCAAGTGCGACGGCAAAGTCTACGAGCACGGCATGAACTATGTCTGTGAGAAGGCTGTCGGGCCCGACAAGAATTGTACCTTCAGCATGCGCACGATCATCCTGCAGAAGCGGATCGAGCCTGAGCAGATGACCAAGATGCTGGAGACCGGCAAGACCGACCTGCTGCAGGGATTCGTCTCCAAGCGGACCGGACGTCCCTTCTCCGCATTCTGGACGGTCGACAACAAGGGTGAATGCAAGTTCGAGTTCGAGGAGCGCAAGCCACGCCCGGCGCGTCCGAAGAAGGATGAACCGCGTGAGAAGATCGATTTCACCGACAAGCCCAAGGTAGGCACCTGCCCACGTTGCCAGGGCACCCTTTACGAGACCGACGATGCCTACCTCTGCGAGAAATCGAATGAAGACACCCGTCCCTGCAAGTTCAAGGCCGGCAAGACCATTGCCGGCCACCAGTTGAGCAGGGAGGAACTGACGGACATTCTTGAAAAGGGCCGGACCAAGCTCTTTGAGGATTTCGTTTCCAAGGCAGGCAGACCCTTCTCAGCCCACCTGGTTCTCGAGTCGGCTCGCGGAGGCAAGAAGATCGCCTTCGAGTTTCCAGACTGATCCATTCTTTTGGACAGGAGGAAACAGAGGGAAAGTAGAACACCCCTCAACGTATTCCATTGATTATCCGGGACGGACTGCCTCCAATCCGTCCATGCAGATCCTCGGACAACTCGTTGAAGAAAAGATCCTAAGCAAGGACAGCAAGGGCGGCTATTACGTCTTCCACATGACGATCTCACCCGGAGCGGGGGTTCCACCCCACGTCCACACGATCGAGGATGAGATCATCACCGTTCTATCCGGGGAAATGGAGATCTTCCTTGATGGAAAGGTTTTCCAGGCCTCAACAGGAGACGTCCTCAATTTTCCCATTGGGGTCCCTCACGGCTTCCAGAACAAGAGCGAGGCCCCCTGCATCGTACAGGTCGTCGTGACACCCGGGACGAGCTTCCAGTCCGTCTTCGGCGAACTCAGCCAACTTACAGGCGAGGATATGGGAGAGGTCGTCGAGCTTTCTGCACGCAACGGAATGACCTTCCTCCTTGATTGACAGCATGGGGTATTCGGTTCTTGCATCAGGTATTCCCCCTTGGAGAACCAAATGAAAGCCATCCTGACAATCATTACGGCCCTTGCGCTTCTGCTCGGTTGCGCCAGTACCCCGCAAGACATCCCCGCTACTTCCGTGGCGGACCTGGGCCAAAGGGCAGCCCAGGGAGACCTGAATGCCATGGATGAGATTCAGCGTCTCCATGCCGAGGCGAGAAAGGAATTCCCCATCGAGTCAAAGGAGTTTCAGTCCCACACCCGGGAGGTTCGCAGTACCCTTGACTTCATTGCGGAAGCCGTCAGGGGAAACAGCCGGAAGGACCCGGCCTTCCAGTCACTCCTTCACGCCACCGGAAAACTTGGCCTGAGGGGATTCATTGCGAACGCCTTTGGCATCGCAGCCGCCAGGGGCCACGAACCCTCCTTGGAGGTTTTACTGAATCACGACGAATATGGCATCCTCCTGTCCTCGGCCGTCTTTGGATTGCAGGGCCCCGCCGAATCTGGAAACAACCGGGCCATCCGTTTCCTGATATCCGTGATCCAGGATGATTCAAAGAAGCCGCTCTGGTTCGGGGCATCCCAGGGTTTGGTCGCCTCCTCGCTTGAAGGGAATGAGGAAGCAAAGGCAGCACTGAGGAAATACTCGGAATACAACAAGGAACGTTTGAAGAAACAGGGGGACTGATCATGTCGGCCCATTGCGACAGTGGGGGTGACCCGCCTTCACCGAGAATCAGGTCGAGACGGGAGTCCCCAACTCGCGTTCAATGGCCTCCGCCAAGATCTTCCACTCCTCCGCAAGCCTCGGGACGAGCCGTTTCATCTCATCCAGACTGGCGTCCAGGGCGAGGTTCTCAAACCTTGATGCCAGATCCTGGAGCCGCTCAGCTGCAACGTTCGCAGAGGCCCCCTTGATGGCATGAGCCAATTCACGGACTTCACCCCAGTTCCCAGTGGAAACCTCAACGGACAGCATCCGGACTTTCGGGGGAATGTCGTCGATGAATTCCCTGAGGATCTCATGGACGATCTCCCGGTCACCATCCAGGCGATCCAGCAGTTCCTCGGCATCAAGGACCGGCAGGTCGGATTCTTCTTTCATGCTGTCAGGTTGCCCGGATGCTTCGGAAGTTTCAAGGTCCTCTCCGTCCTCCAACACCTCCAGTTCAGGAACCCAACGCCTCAGGACTTCGATCAATCCCTTCAGTGCGATCGGTTTGGCAAGATGGTCATTCATGCCGCTTTCAAGACAGGCCTCCCGGTCTCCCTTCATGGCATTCGCCGTCATGGCGACGATTGGGATCTCGTGATCCAGGATGTGGGTCTGTCTGGAACGGATCCTCCGACTTGTTTCGAATCCATCGAGTTCCGGCATCTGGCAGTCCATGAAGACAAGGTCATAGGGAAGCTGGCTCAGCGAGGAAAGGACCTCCAGCCCGTTCCCAACCACATCCACGACCAGTCCCAGCTTTCCAATGAGCCCCCTTGCCACGATCTGGTTGACCGAGTTGTCCTCCGCCACAAGGATTCGCCCCGAAAACACAGGGAACTTCCTTTTGGCCTGTTCCCCTTCAAAAGCGTCCGGGCCTCCGCTGGTGGAGATACGCATGAGCGAGTCATAGAGCGTCGACTGGGAAACCGGTTTCCTCAGGACACCTTCAAACCCCTCGTTCATGGCCTCGTCATTCACCTTGCTGTCAACGCTCTGGCAGATCATCAGGAGTTTCATTCCCTGGCGCTCCGCCTCCCTCTTGAGATCTCCACCCAGGCGTAGCGCATCTGGCTCCCGCAAACGTCTCTCCACAAGGAGGACCGTGAAAGGGCTTCCTGCCCGGGCAGCCTCCCTCATCTGGATCAGGGCGGAATCCACATCTGGGGCCAATGAATGGTCAACGCCCCAGTTGGAGAGCATTTCTCCAAATCGTCCCCGGTGCAGGTTGGCAGGTTCCACGACGAGGACCTTCTGATCACGGAGCTCCCTGCACCTAAGGGGCTCCATGGGCGGGGCAACAAGCGGAAGATCCAGGGTGAACCAGAAGGTGGACCCCTTGCCGTATTCGCTGGTAACGCCGATCTCTCCCCCCATCAACTCGGTCAACTGACGACAGATGGCCAGCCCCAGGCCTGTCCCTCCGTATTTTCGTGTCGTGGAGGCGTCTGCCTGCGTGAATCGTTCAAAGAGCTTCTCCTGCTGCTCCGGCTTCAGCCCGATGCCATCGTCCACCACTTCAAACCGAAGCTTAACCACATCCTCGCCGCCACCGAGTCTCCTGCAGTGGGCCACCACCTCGCCATTTTCGGTGAACTTGATGGCGTTGCCAATCAGGTTGGTCAGGATCTGGCGTATCCTGCCGGGGTCGGCCATCACCCAGCAGTGCTCCACCACCTCGGCGGGACAGACGAGATCCACATTCCTTTCCTCAGCCTTGAAGGCCATCGAGGTCCCGAGATCCTCGAGCATCGCACCCAGCTCAAAGCGAACGGGTTCAAGCTCCAGCTTCCCTGCCTCCACCTTGGAAAAATCCAGAATGTCGTTGATGAGTCCCAGGAGTGACTCGGCACTTCTCAGGATCGTGCAGGCCTGCGACTTCTGGTCCGCCCTGAGTCCCGAGTCGAGCAGAAGTTTGGTCATTCCGATCACCCCGTTCATTGGAGTCCGGATCTCGTGGCTCATGTTGGCAAGGAAATCACTCTTCGAGCGAGCCGTCTGCTCGGCATCCATCGTGGCCTGCCTCAACGTCCTTTCGAGAACCTTTGCAGCCGTGATGTCGTCCATGCTGACGAAAAGACCATCCACTCCTTCGTCCCTGCCGTGATCTGGAAGCAGACAGATGCTGATGTTTCTTTCAGCCAATCCTTCACTGCTCAGCTCCAGTTCAAAATCCTCTCTCCGTCCTGCAAGCGCATCATCAACATGTGCCTCCATCCCGACATGGACAGAACCATCGAAAACTTCATCGATCCTACGACCAATCGCCTCTTCGGGACAGCCTCCAAACCACTCCTGAAAGGTCCGGTTGACGAAACGGAAATGTTTGTCGGAATCCACGTAGGCAAGCAATTGGGGAACATTGTCGGTGATGCCATCGATGTACCTCCTGGCTGAAGCCAGCTCCCGCTGGGTCTCCTCCCTGGCCGACATGAAATGATTGAAGGACCGGGCGATCTGACCGAGTTCGTCCTGCCTCTCATAGGGAAGCCGGATCATGGCAAGGTTTTCCCTGGCGGCCCGGTCGAGCAAACCGGCTATGTTGCGCGTGGGGCGAATGACATTGCCATAGAGGTGCCCACCGATGCCGGCAGTGATGAACAGGCTCATGACCACGAGCGTGAAAAACGCCTGCTCGGCATGCCTCGCGTTCTTCTCCAGACGAGTGGTAAAACCACCCAGTTCTCCCCTCATGACCCCGTCGAGCGCCTTGGCGTTGGATTCGAATTTGGCATAGGCATCAACAAAGGAGGCCCAGGCCTGATGCAAGTTCCGATTGTTCTCACCTGTGATCCGAAACCGATTCTGTGCATCTTCAATCAACACTTCGATTCCTTGCACCAAGGATGACGTATCCCGTCCCGATGCTCGTGCAAGCCCCACAGCCAGGTTCCTCGCACTTTTAAAATTGGAGATGGCCTCGTCCGGATCTTCCCCGCCATCTCCTCCAAGAATCTCAGCCACAAGAAGGTGTCCATTTGCCAGGAGATAGCGAATCTCTCCAACCATCCTGCTGGTTTCCTCCGGGTCGGGTCCCATTCCCGAAAACCCCGGGGCCTCCGCAATCAACTTTTCATAACTCTCGTCAAAACGGACATCCGAATCAGACCCAACCGTCTGGGTTCTCCTCAACGCTCTATGTCGTTCCCAGGCGGATTGCCTCAGGACAACGATCTCCTCAAGCAGAGTCGAGATCACCTCGCGGCGATCATCCCGTTTCATGGGACCGTAGACCCAGCCCTTGTACTCTCCGCCTTCGAGCGCGAGACGACAGAACTCCTGCGCCATCCTGAATTCGTCGTCAACGGGATCGAATGGCTGTCCCTGCCAATCCGATGCCATCGCTTCAATCCGCCAGTGAGCCTTCTCAACATGGGTCCGGATGGATTTGATGGCATGGATATGAGGAGCCACCTCGTTGGCCGTGACATGGCCTTCCTGTCCGAGGCGGTGAATGAAATGATGCCCGCACAACCCCGTCACCACCACCAATGCGCTCAAGGTGATCAGGCTGACGACGATTTTCCCGCTGATTTTCATGGAGATAGGAGGCGACTCTCGTTGATCGACGGTTTGCAGCAGAAACTTGAATCATTTCAAAAAGCTCCCCTTCCCCTGCTTGGCCATGGAATGGAGGCTGGCTCATTCAATACCCATGGGGAATTCCGCCTTTAGGAGACCTTTCCTTTGCCCTACGCTCACTAAATCCATGAAGCGTTTCAGCCTCATCCTGATCTCCGTCCTCCTTCTCAGTCACTCCTTACTGGCTGCAGACAAACCCAATTTTCTCCTGATCCTCCTCGATGATGCCGGCTGGACGGATGTGGGGTGTTACGGAAGCCAGATCCAGACGCCCAATATCGATCGCCTCGCCAAGGAAGGCATGCGCTTCACGGACTGCCATTCCTCAGCCCCCAACTGCTCACCATCACGGGCCGGACTCCTGACCGGGCGCACACCCTCGCGTGCGGGCATCTACAGCTACCTGCCTCCCAACCATGTCATGCACCTTCGAAGCGAGGAGGTGACCGTGGCTGAGCTGCTCAAGGGCGCCGGCTATCACACGGGGCACTTTGGAAAATGGCACCTTTCAAGGCTGGAGTCCGACCAGCCCGGACCTTTGGATCAGGGATTCGACCATTCCCTCGGCACCGACAACAAAGCCTCCCCCAGCCACCAAAACCCCACCAACTTCATCCGCAACGGCAAACCCGCAGGTGAGATCAAGGGATACTCCTGCCAGATCGTCGTGGACGAAACCATCAACTGGCTTGAGCGCCATCAGGCATCCCAGGCGGACAGGCCCTTCTTCGGTTGTGTCTGGTTCCACGAACCGCACACTCCCATCGCTTCCCCTCCCGACATGGTGGCAAAATACCAGAAGCTCCATCCAAAGCTGAACAAGAGGGACGCCACCTACTACGCCAACGTCGACAATGCCGACCGCGCCATCGGGAGACTCCTGAAGAAACTGGACGCCCTCGGCGTGGCCAAGGACACGCTGATCTTCTTCACCTCGGACAACGGTCCCCTGAACCGCTTTTCAAACGTCGGACTGCGCGGCAAGAAATCCAATGTCTGGGAAGGGGGACATCGGGTTCCAGGCATTTTCCGATGGCCCGGGAAGATCAAGGCCGGTTCCGTCAGTGACATTCCCATCTGTGGCGTCGACTTCCTTCCCACCGTCTGCTCAATCGCAGGCGTGGAACAACCCCGTGACCGGGTCATTGATGGGGCCAACCTCACGCCCATCCTGACCGGGAAGAGCCAGACACTCGTCCGCAAGAATCCACTCTACTGGTTCTTCTATCGCCTCAATCCCTCCCTTGCCATCCGTGATGGCGATTGGGCGCTGGTGGCCGAGACCACCGATGCCAAGCGCCCCAAGGCACATGCCCTCATCCGCGAGGACATGCCTCACATCAAATCCAGCCAACCGGCAACCTACCAGCTCTTCAACCTGGCCAACGACCTCGGGCAGGAAACCGATCTCGCTTCTTCCCACCCTGAAAAACTGGAAGCGCTCCTGAAGAAAATGAAACGCATGCACGAAGGCGTCGTGGCAGAAGGGGTCTACTGGGACATCCCAGAGGCCTACAGCGAAGGCAAGAGCAAGCGGATCTGGAAGTAGGGTTTATCCCGCAAAGGCGCAGAGAAAAAAATGGAGGGACGAGCTCCTGCAAGTCCCACTTCAATCCCCTCCACCTCCGTCGCCACCTCCGTCTCCTGGATTGTCGCCACCTCCATCCCCTCTGTATTCGTAGTGATGACTGGTTGCCCGAATGGGTTCTGAGGGATCCTGATGGACGGTCTTCCAAATGTTTCTCGCCATGACTCCAAGAACAGCGATAAAGGCAAGGAATCCGTCGACTACAATGATTGTAAACATGCTGGAAAGCTATTCCACATGGAGGGGCGTAACATGATTATCAGGCCCTTCCTTTCTAATGCCTTCCACCCGAACGAAGGGACCAACTCCACCGAGGCCCACCGGAACTTATTCGTGGGACGGCTGCGCCAGTTGCTCCCTATTCTTGATGGTAGGGATGCCTCGCCGAGGCGTCCCTGTTCTCTGAGACAGGCTGAGTGTGCCCAAGGTGTTCACGATAGCGCCAAGAAACGCTGGTGCGGGATTCGCCGGAGCTCCTCCCTTCAAATCTGTAGGACCTCTGAATTTGTGGTATATCCGTCCCTCTACCTCTCCTCCACCCAGCGCGCCATCAGCCAAAGCACGTCGGAGAGGCGGTTCAGGAACACCACCACGTGCGCATTGTCCATCTGACCGTCATCCATGAGTTGGCAGACGCGTCGTTCCGCCCTCCGACAGGTCACGCGGGCGACATCCAGGGCCGCCGAATGGACAGTGGCTCCAGGGGTGGCCCAGCCCTTGTAGGTGATCTTCTTGGATTCAATCTCCCCCACCAGCACATCCAGCGGCTCGACCATCTTGGCCGTCACCCGCTTGAATCCGTCCTTCTCGTAGCGCTCCAGATCCTCCTGCGCGGTGGCCATCTCGCCCATGAGGTCCACCAGCATCTTCTGGATCTTCAGCAGGTTGGCACAAACGAACTCATCGTCCTCTCCGGTCGCCCGCGCCATGCCCAAGGCAGAGTTGAGTTCATCCACGGCGGCGTAGGCCTCCACCCGATGGTGGTATTTCGGCACCCGTTTTCCATACATCAGTGCCGTGGTTCCCTCGTCGCCCGTCCGTGTCGCAATGCTCATGTGTTTAAAATCTCTTCCAGATCAATGATGCGGCGCTCCTCGATGCTGCGGTAGGCGGCATCGACCAGCGCCATGGTTTTCAAATTGTCGCGACCACTGATAGCCGGTGTTTCATTTTTTTCAAGGGCCACCAGCAATTGGGCCATGGTTCCCGCGAAGGCATCCG
>CAZKNW010000168.1:0-8310 GCA_964554035.1 uncultured Verrucomicrobiota bacterium | reverse complement strand
CCATCAAGTTTCCGAGCGAGGATGCCCGCTGGCACTGGGTGAAAAGTGGAGTTGAGATCCTTCGTGACGAGGCAATCCAGATCAATCCGCACCGCCCTGGCCTGTATGAGGAGCTGAGCCGCTACTTCCTGCACAAGATCGGAGGCAACTCCGACGACGCCCACATGTATTTCAAGGTGCAGTGGGGAGGCGAATGGCATCACTTCCTCGGTGAGGGTCGCCCTCCCGACTATGACGCGCTGATCAATCCCACCACCGATGAGGAAAAAGAGAGGGCGCGCAGGCTTCGCGAGGTCTACAAGATGGATCCCGAGATCATGAAGGAGGTGGATGAAAAATATGGTCCCCTCGAATGGCGCCTTCCTGAGACCCACGCGATCTACTGGGCCACGGCCGGCATCAAGGAGGCCCGCTATGACAACGTCATCAACCTGAGGCGCCACATCTTCCAGTCCATGCTGATGGCGGTCCGTCGTGGCCGGATGATCGAGAACAAGGCTGCGAGGACGCTGAAATTTGGTCCCAACATCCACATCATCGCCAAGGCCAACCAGGCCTATGAGGACATGATGGCGGCCGAGCCGGAAGCCAAGTTTGCACTGGAGCAGGGCCATCGGACCTTTCTCATGCGCGCTGTCCGTGACCTTTACCTTCACAACCAGAAGGAAGAGGCGCTCGAATGGTTCAAGTATGGAAAGCAGTATTACGCCGACTGGTTGCCGGGTGGTGATCAGGACATCGAGGCCTTCATCGTGGAATACATCACCGAGGACCTGGGTGCCAACAGCCAGGACGATTTCAAGAGCCTGATCATCAGCTACCTGATCCAGGCCTTCTACTACCTTGCCATCGGTGACGAGGACCAGTTCCTTGGCTTCCAGGGAGTGGCGAAAAAGATCTGGCAGAAGTATTACGAGACCAATTACCAGTTCGACATTGAGCGGCTGGAGGAGAAGCTCAAGCTTCCTCCCTTCGAGGAGTTGAGGAAGGAAGCCATTCTCTACATGTTCACGCCCGAGGCCGGATACCATCCCCAGGTGCTGGAGCAGCTGGAGTTCAAAATGCCCGGCGTGAAGGAGATCGTGGAGGAACGCAAGGCCCTTGAGGCCGCCCGTCAGGCCAATGATGAGGTCAATCAGGTCGGTCCTCAACCTTCTGCAAACCCGGCGCCCGGTGCCACCAACAATAAAAACGGGGACAATTGATCAGAATTTGCTTGTCTACCGTGGCTGAAGCGATACTTTTCCCGCCCTTTTGATATGAAACAAGGCATTCATCCAGAGAGCTACCGCCTGGTGGTTTTCCAAGATTCCGCTTCCGGAGCGAAGTGGCTTTCACGCTCATGCGCTCGTACCTCCAGCACCACCACGTGGGAGGATGGCAACGAGTATCCCGTGGTCACACTGGGTATCAGCAACGTGTCTCATCCTTTCTACACCGGTCAACAGACCTTCGTGGACACCGCCGGTCGCGTGGACAAGTTCCAGCAGCGTCTGGCCAAGACCAAGGCCGCCCAAGAGGCAGCTGCGGAGCGCAAGTCCAAGAAGAAGCGCCGCTAGATTGCGATCTCCAGATTACGCTCGCCCGGACTTTGTGTTTCCGGACGGGCGTAATTCTTTGTACTCGTCCCCCTCAAGTTACTCCCGTCCCCGCCTGTTCCTGAAGTCATGGATCTCGAGCCCCATGTAGAGAAGTTTGGCCGCCGCCTCTCCGAGGTGGAGGCGGCCCTGAGCGATCCCGGGGTCTTTGATGACCAGAAGAGGTCGCAGGAACTCACGCGGGAATACAGCCGACTCAAGGACCTTGTCGCCAAGGGCGCGGATTGGAGAAAGGCCCGCGCGGAGCTTGCCGACAATCGTGAGATGCTTGATCTGGAAGGCGCCGATTCCGAGATGGGGGAAATGGCCCGGGACGAGATCGAGCGCCTTGAGAAGGAGGAGGAGCGTCTCACACAGGAACTCCAGTGGGGCATTGTGCCTCCGGATCCGACCGATTCGAGGGACACCATCTTTGAAATCCGTGCCGGTGCCGGTGGGTCCGAGTCCGCCCTCTTTGCGGCGGATCTCTACCGGATGTACACCCGCTATGCGGAAACGCAGGGATGGAAGGTGGAGGACCTCAGTTCCAGTCCGTCGGATCTCGGTGGCTTCCGTGAAATCTGCTTCGGCATCAAGGGTACCGACGTCTTCCGCAGGCTTAAGTTCGAGAGTGGAGTCCATCGCGTCCAGCGTGTCCCTGTCACTGAGGCATCCGGGAGGATCCATACCAGTACGGCCACGGTGGCGGTGCTGCCTGAGGCTGAGGAGGTGGACATTGCCATCAAGCCCGATGATCTCGACATCTCGGTCTGCAGGGCCTCAGGTCCGGGTGGGCAGGGAGTGAACACGACGGATTCAGCGGTCCAGATCATCCACAAGCCCACGGGCATGATTGTCCGCTGTGCCGACGAACGTTCGCAGATCAAGAACAAGGACAAGGCGATGAAGGTCCTCCGTTCCAGGTTGCTCGATCAGAAAATCGCCGAGGAGCAGGCCAAATATGCCGCCCAGCGCAAGGCCCAGGTCGGCACGGGGGAGCGCAATGAGCGCATCCGGACCTATAACTTCCCCCAGAACCGGGTCACCGACCACCGCATCGAGCTTACGCTCTATAGCCTTCCCGAGGTGGTTGAAGGAGCCTTGGACGACCTCATCAATCCGCTTTTGGCCCACGATCTGGACCAGCGGTTGAGTGAAGTCGCCGAAAACTGACCCTATCTTGGCAAAATGGTCCTGCCTCCCTTGCGATTGCCGCGCTTTGTGCTAATCGAGCACCGCGAATTGAGAAAAGCGTAAAATGAATCGAACCAAATGGATGAGCTTGTTGGTGGTTGGCGTATGGATGCCGACCGTTGCCGTGATGGGAAATGACGAGGTAGCCTCGTTCCGCGACCTTTTTCAGCCGCCCTTGAGGCCGGTCTGGGATCAGCCACGCAGTGCGGTGGATGATGCCAAGGTGAAACTGGGGCGTACCCTTTTCTTCGAGACCCGCATCAGTAAGGAACGCAACCTCTCCTGCAATTCCTGCCACGACCTGAACAAGTATGGCGTCGATGGGATCGATTTTTCCATCGGGTTCGAGGGACACAAGGTCGGACGCAACTCCCCGACGGTCTACAACGCCTTTGGCCACGTCGCCCAGTTCTGGGATGGGCGTGCCAGCACCGTCGAGGAACAGGCCAAGGGTCCGATTCTGGCCGCCGGGGAAATGGCCATGCCCTCCGCGGATGCCTGCGTCTCCGAGCTCAAGAAGATCGATGGCTACAAGGAGATGTTTGCAGCCGCCTATCCGGAGGCCAAGGATCCCATCACCTATGATCACGTTGGCGATGCCATTGGCGCCTTCGAGCGACTCCTGGTCACCCCCGGTCGGTTTGACCGCTGGGTGGGAGGCAGGGATGATGCCCTCAAGCCGGAAGAGAAGAAGGGATTGGAACTTTTCGTGACCAAGGGTTGCGCCACCTGCCATGGAGGCTCGTTGCTTGGCGGGAATCAATACCAGAAGCTCGGACTGGTGAAGGCGTGGCCCAACCAGAAGGACCAAGGACGTTTTGCCATCACCGGCAAGGAGGAGGACAAGATGAAGTTCAAGGTCCCCAGCCTGCGCAACATCGCCAAGACCGGACCTTATTTCCACGACGCAACCTCCACCTCGCTGGCACAGGCCGTCAAGAGGATGGGGCAGCACCAGCTTGGCATGGATCTGCCCAAGGAAGAGGTGGACGCCATCGTGGCCTTTCTCAAGACCCTCACTGGTCGTGTGCCCAAGGAATTCGTCCAGGCACCGGAACTCCCCGGAATGGGAGCAAAGAAGGCCGCTCCTGCCTCCTTTGAGTAAACGGTCCGAATCAGTTTTCGAAAGAGGGGATGGCCTCAGGTCATCCCCTTTTTTTGTAAACCTTTACACCCTTCGGAGTTCCGCCTTCCTAGGCTGTGTGAAAACCAGTCGAAAAAAGAGGGGGAGACGCCCCCAATAACCAAAGCCATGAGTACATCACCAAAACAGGTAGGGCGATCACTCCGTGAGCGCCCGAGTTGGGTTTGCCAACGCACCAACGGCCTTGTTACCCCGTCCGCAGCAAAAGCCCGCGCGGAGCGCCGGGCCCTACCGTTTTCATACAGCCTGTGAAGAGTGGACTCCAACTTATGGTGAGCAATCTCGAGAATTGCAACTGGTAGCACAAAGCAGCAATGAAAGTGAAAAATCCTTCCTTCCTGCATTCCTTATTCAGGACTTGAGCTCCAATCAAGGCACCAGCCTCAGCAGGCTTCCTCGATCCAGGTCAGCCAGCCATCTTTGATGGTTTCCATCCTTGGCGAGTTGAAGGGATTCAATCGTGTGGATGGTGGCCCGGAGGATGGCGAACTGGGAGCCGTCCTTCATTTCTTCGGAGTACTCCACGGAAACATCCGCAGCCTGCATTCTTCCCGGGGGTAGGGTGGTCAGGTAGTTGCCGCGGTTGGACTCGGGCAGTTCCTTCCAGACTTCGCAGGTATAGTCGTTCCGATGAAGGATCTCGATCCGGGTTCCGATCCGAAACTGGGTCTGATCAGATGGATCGTAAAAGAGCCAGGTGCCCTGGGGGGCCTTGAGCAGCTGCCTGACCTTGGGGGCACGCCAGTCGGAGTAGGCGAGGAGGGCGCCTTGCTCCACGTCGACGTCCCGGAGCACGATGGTCCGTAGCTCGGCCTGTTCCTCTCCGACGTTGCCAAGGACGGGAGTCCGCATGGGATCGGAAAGGTTTCCAACCGCCTTGGCAAGCCGCTCAAGGCAGAAGGACTTCAGGTCTGCGAGTGTTTGAAAGGAACTCATCTCAGTCTGCTGGTGAAAGATCGATGGCAACCATCTGTTGCTTGTCCCTCGCAACGAAGATCCCGTCGGCAAGGGCGGGATAGGCACGGACCGTGGTTCCGAGGATCTGGACTCGTCCGGTTTCCTCAAACTTCGAGATGGATGCCCGGGCCCGGATGAGTTGGCCGGTTTCGCAAAGGATGAGGAGTTGCCCATCGGCCATCATGATGTTGGCCGGCTTGATGGGGAGGGAGGACCAAAGAACCTTTCCGCTCTTCCATTCCACGCATCGAACGACCGGGCCGGGATTGTAGTCGTGCCGACCGTGAAGCCCATAGAGATGGCCTTCCTTCAGGATCGGGGTGGCGTATTGGCTGGAGAGCTGATCATCGCCGGACCAGATGGACTTCAGGTTTCCATCGCCATACTGGAGCAGGTTGGCACCGGTGTTGTAGCTGGCGGTGATGAAGATCTGGTCGTTGTGGACGATGGGGGTGGCCGCGTTGACCGATTCCCGGATCCTTGCCTTCCAGGTGAACTCCTGATCCACCTTTCCGTTCGAAGGGGCCAGGACCACGAGGCCTTCCCGGGCAAGGAAGAGGACCTTTCTGGAACCACCAAGGGATCCAAAGGTGGGTGAGGAGTAACTGGCTTCCTGCCGCGTGGCCCTCCACCTCTCATGACCTTCCTTCGGGTCCAGACAGAGGATCCCGGCACCATTCGATCCCCCGACGTTTAGGTAGACGCCCGTCTCATCCACGAGAGGAGAACAGACAAGCCCAAAGAAACCGGTGGGCACGTCATAGTCCTTGGCGAGATCTCTCTTCCAGAGCAGCTTGCCATCGGAAAACCGTGTTGCGCACACCGTGCCTTCCGCGCCCAGCGTGAAGACGGTTCCTCCATGAATGGCGGGTACGGCACGTGGGCCGTTGTCGAAACCGAACATGTCGCTGTAGCCGGTCCCGTAGGCCTGCTTCCAGGCGGTCTCTCCGCTCTTCAGGTCGATTGCCTCGATGACCTCCCGATGGTCCTCGCGATGAAAGAGGATGATTCTGCCGTCCTTCACTGCAGGACCGGCGAAGCCTTCACCCACCGGTCTTTTCCAAAGACGACTGGGTCCATTGGCGGGCCATTCCTTGAGAAGCGCCCCCTTGTAGATGCCGTCCCGTTGCCCGCCCAACAACTGGGGCCAGTCGTCCGCCCGGGTGTTCAGGCAGGCGCCGAGGATCAGCAGGATTGGAAGGATGCGCATGTCCGGTCAAGGTTTCCCAGGAAGGAAGTTCTGGCAACTAGGGAGCCTCGTTGAAATAGACCTCGGAACTGACCATGGCATCCCGTTCGTCGGTCAACGTGAGGAACCAGATGGTGGCGTTTTTGGGTGGCTGGGGTGTGATGATCCTTTTCCCGGCGATCTTCGCCGGTTGGCTCTGCCACTTCCGGTCGACCAAGGGACCATTGCCTGTTGTGAAATGGAGTTCCGCCTTTGTGGCCCCGGAAGTGGACTCGAAACCCATCACGATCATGCCGCTCTCGCTTTGAGGTGCTCCCAGCTTGGGCAGCTTTTTCGCTTTCATGCAGAAGGAATCGATGAACATCCCGATCTCCTTGGGTGCCCAACCATGAGGGTGGCTGTGGCGCATGTTGGGCTCGATTCGGAGATTTCTATATCCCCTGGGCAGGGCGTAGGACCGCATGTAGCTGTCGAGAGGGTAATGCTTGTCGTTGGTGCCGTTCACAAAAAGGATCGGGACGGTGCAGTCGTCGAGATGACTGGACGGGTCGTAGAGCTCCACCCATTTCTTCCAGAGGGGGGGAGGCTGCTTGTCGATGGCGGGCTTCTGGACGGATTCGCCTTCGTAGAGAAAGCCGCAACCATAGACAGGCACCGCCGCCTTGAAGCGGGAATCCACCGAGGCAACGATGCAGGTGGTGTAACCTCCCCAGCTGATGCCGGTGACCGCGGTCCTGTCCTTGTCGACCTCAGGAAAGCTTCGGATCAGGGAGTGGGCGCGGATCACGCTGGCGACGGCGTGATAAGGCCAATGCATGTCCTGCGGGTCCCCGATGCTGTCGAACTTCTCTGCATGGCCATGGTCGGGGCCCGGATGTTCGAGGCGGGTGCGCTTGATGTCTCGATGGTTGCGCACGACGAGAAGCTCATGGGTGTCCGGATCGAACTTCGGGGCGTCGGGGCTCCTGCCTGAGAGATCCATGGCGATGGCCGCATAGCCACGTTTCGCCCAGAGCTCCACCCATTCCGCAAAGGCCGTGCCGCCGCCTCCGTGAATCAGGACGACACCGGGAAACTGCTTGTCGCTCTTCTTTCCGGCCAGGGTGTCAGGCGTGGCATAGAAGGCAAAGACCTCGGTCTTGTTTCCCTGGTACTGCTCACCCTCGTAAAGGACCGATCGGATCGGTGAATCCGCATCGAGCCAACGGTGGGCTGGCGCCTTGTGGAGGCTGCCCAGGTTCCATGGATGTCCAGATTGCGCCTGCAGTCCGGATAGGAGGAGGACTGCAAGGGCGGATACGACGCGGGTGAAGTGCATGGCGTTGTTTTTGGCCTCAAGCGAAGTCTTTGGCAAGGGGTGACTTCGCCAGGGTTGACGGGTTGCAAATGGCTGTGGGTTTGAGATGGTCCTTACCGTTCAACCAAGCCATGAGTGTCGGAAAGCGCATCCTCCTCTTCATCCTGTTCCCCATCCTGGTGGTTCTTGGATGTGTGATGGAGACATCCAGCTTCGACTCCCTCCGCAAGATGCGTCAGATGGCACGGCTGCCTCATGTGGAGATCCAGCATGCACTTCCGGGAGAGATCCATCTGCTGGGGCGGGTGGAGAGGCTGGAGAAGCTCCTGAAGGCTCCGAGATCGGGGCAGCAATGTGTCTACTTTCGCTATCTGGAAGAAGAGGAAAGAAAGGATTCGGACGGCGACAAATACTGGGCCACCATCGCCGACAATACGGAGTATGTTCCGTTCGTTCTCCGTGATGCCCCTGGCGATCTTGGATATGTGCGGGTGGATACGGCCGGGCCAATCGAGTTCGAGGTGAACCAGAGCTTTTACGAAAGGAAGGGTAAACGTCGCTATACCGAATGGAGAATCGAGCCGAAGCAGGAGGTGACGGTCTTCGGCAGTTATTCCAAGCTCAAGGGAGGACCTGCGGTGAGTTTTGCCGGAGCGGGTGACGTTCATTCCCTGATCACCAACAAACCTGAAGAGGAGGTCCGGCGGGGCAAGGGCATGAGTTCACTGCTGTTGTCTTGGGGAGGATTGGCGGTTCTTTCGGTTTCCGTTCTCTTCCTCTCGGGCAGCCTGGGAATTCACCGACTGCTGGTCTATCTGGCCATCCTGACTGCCGTGCAATCGGGAACCCTCTTTTATTTCGGATTCTCCATGCTGTCCGAAGATCTCGCCGCCACCCAGCAACGGGTGGTGAACAAGGTGGAGGCGCTGCGGGGGGAGCTCGCGGCGGCCCG
>CAZKNW010000167.1:0-8330 GCA_964554035.1 uncultured Verrucomicrobiota bacterium | reverse complement strand
TAACTAAACTCAGATCTTCTCACTCAGCGTGGGCTAAAAACTGGAAGGGTGGCAGAGTCACAACCCGGCTGAGGACCAGCAGCATTCCGACGAGGACATAGGGACTCCATGCGAGAGGCAGGGACAACCTCGACTCCTTCTGGATCGGGACCCCCTCGATCTTGCCCATCCAGTCGGGTTCCCACCTGTCCCGTTCGGGAAACTCCCAGGTCTGCTTGGGCAACAGCCATCCCTTGTGGGCGACGATGCAGGAAACGGTCAGTCCCAACAGGCCACCGATGATGGATGGAAACTCGGGTCCCAGGAAGAGGGCGGTCAACGAATAGGGCAGGGTGAATACCAGACCTGCGAAAAGGGCGAATTTCCATGCTGCCAGGCCCTCCTTCCATGATCGGTTCTCCCCGAAGAAACGCGTCAGGACACAGACCATAAGGAGCGGGATCAGCGAGCCGACGATTCCATGTAGGATCCCGACCCTCCCGGCGATCTGGAGAAGGAGGTCATGGAATTCGAGTCCTTGTGCCTGGATGTAGGTCTCGACTTCGGGGGCCCCGCTTAGGCCAGCATTGACCCCGATTAGGATGGGGGTTCCGGTCGCTCCAAAGGATACGGGGGTGCTCTGGATGATCAGGCAGACGGAGACGGCTGCCAGGGCGGGAAAGCCAATGGCCAGCAGAAGGGGGGCTGCGACCGCTGCGGGTGTCCCGAATCCTGCGGCGCCCTCGATGAAGGCTCCAAAGAACCAGGCAAGGATGATGGCCTGGATGCGGCGGTCGGGAGTGATGTTGGCGAGTCCGGCACGGATACGGTCCACGCCGCCGGATCGCGTCAGGATGTTCAGGAGCAGGATGGCGCCAAAGATGATGTAGAGGATGCTGACAGTGATGACCAGGCCCTTGGCGGTTGCGGCGGCGACCTGGGCACCGGGCACCTTCCAGACACCCAGTGCCAGAACCGCGGTCATTCCATAGGCCAGGGGCATCGCCCTTTTCGCGGGCCATCGGAAGACCACGAGAAGGAGGAACACCACGAGTACCGGCGTCAGGGCGAGGAGAGGCATGCGGGTGTTTTACCGATCGGGAATCTCCCGTCAAACAGACTCGGCCGACTGTGCCTCGACGAGGAAGACGCCTTCCTGTCCCAAGGGATCCACTTTCCTGGAAAGTGGCTTCAGGCCCAATGCCTTGAGGGTGGATTCGAGCAGGCTTGGGGAATGACGGTTGGAGTAGAGCAGCCTGATTTCCGTGCCAGAGGGGATCGCATGGTCGTCGGTCATGCCGCGAGCAACCGATTCCTCATTCACGCGGTAGCGGATCTCGATGCGGACATGGTCATTGCCGCCTTTCTCGATCTCAATGATCCAGTCGCCCGAGGTGGTATTGACTTCATGATCCCTGAGGAAGTGAGAAAGCCATGCCTTCGTTTCCCGATTGTCGTACTGATGGAGGATGGATCGGGTGCCCGCTTCCAGATTCTCCATCGGGGAAAGATTGGCACTGATGAGTGCCTTGTCTCCGGGGTGCATCTGCTTCCTGAGCCAGGAAAGGGCTTCAAAGGAGGGAAGGTTCGGCAGCATCCCGTAGAAGGTGAAGAGACTGGGCTTCGAGTCCTCCAGACCGGCCAGGCTCCGGATGTCCGGTTCCGCATTGAAGTCCGCCACGGCAGGGATCACCGGATGGGAGTTCCTTTCGCAGGCCAGGTTGCTGCTGGAAATCAGTGCCAGTGGCTGGCTGACATCAATGCAGGCCAGCGAAGTGATTCGATTCCTTCCCAGTTGCCCCATGAGGCAGGTCTCCTTGCTGCCTCCACCAGGTCCCAGCGCCACGAGTTGAATCGGGGAATCCAGCAAGGTTCCCACGTGAGTGTGCATCTGTCGGTAGATGTCCACCACCTCCTTGTTCCCCGTTGCGGGTGAATGGGCCTTGTGAAGATCCAGCCACGAACGCGCCTGCTTGACCGACTCGTAGTGAAAGCGGGGAGGGATGTCCCGGGTGCGCCACGCCTCATCGAGCAACCTGACAATGGCATCGGGTCCGCAGCTTGCATGCACCCGGACGTGGCTGAAGGAATCTGGAGATGATTTTACCATCGGTTCTTCATGGAGTCGGCGGCCCCGGTAAAGGGGCGGATGATCGGCTTGGTCTCGATCCCCGTGAGGTCGCGATAGAGCTTGGAGATCGAACCCACGAAATCCTTCGCACCGTTGAATTCCAGGAGACAGGCAACGGGGCCTCCAAAGCCGATACCTGCGCTCCTTGCCCCGAAGCAGGCCGGGTGGGAACGGGCGAGCTGGTACATCAGGTCGCTGCGTGCCGTGGAGTTCCCAAGGAGTTCCCTCGCGGATTCCTGCGCCTGGAAAAGGTAGTTGCCGAACTGGAGTGGATCGTTCTGGTCCAGGGCCTTCTCGGCATAGACGGCCCGCATGGTTTCCTCGATGACGAATCGGGAGCAGCCGTATTCCTTCTTGGTCAGTCGTTCACGATGATCCTCCAGCCATTCACGATCCACCGATCGCAGGGTGCGCCCCTTCATCTTGCGGGCCGCAGCGGCACAGGTCTCGTTGAAATCGGCAAGCCAGCCCTTGGGAACCCGGCTGGGTTCTCCCGTGTCGCAGACCGCAAGGACCATGCTGCCAGCCAGGACCACCGGGCGTGAGGTGCCATGGAGAAAGTCGGTGCTCACCACATGGTATTCCTTGGTGTTGAGGGAGGTAGCAACGGTGACCGCCCCGACACCACGCAGACCGAGCCGCTCGCAGGCGTTCCGGCAAAGGCGGGCGATTTCCTGTCGCTCAAAGTCGAGCAGGGGAGGCAACTGGTTCTTCTTGTCGCGGTCGGGGGGACGCATCAATCCGGATGGCGTGACTCGATAAGGCTGGAGTTCACGGATGATGAGGGCCGTGCCGGCGCAAAGGGCGGGCGGCGACGCCGGAACGTCGTCAGCGGTAAAGGGGGGAAGCACAGCCAGGTTGAAGCCTGAGAACATCACCTCACGCTTTCGGAGGGCTGCAAGCATCTCGATGATGGGATCCGCCCAGGGCGCCTTGGGCTGGGGAAGGAGGCGGGTCATCCAGAAAGAGGCCCTTTCCTCCTGTTCATGGCAGGCGATCTCGATCTTGCCGTCGGTCCTGGGTGAGGCCGCCATGTGCAACCAGGGTTCGGTGGCGACCCCGATGGCCAGTCCCAGAGAATCCTCCGTGTGTTGTCCAAGGAGGGCATGTGCCTCAGGGACGCGGACGGTGAAGGGTGGCGTGAAACCGAAACGGGAACGGAATACCGTTTGCACGTCGATCTTCTTGGGTTTCACAGCTGCCACGTCGGGGCGTTTTAGAATGAATCCGTGGCACAGCACAAGCGGGTGCTTTACCGAAAGTCGCCTGGGTCCTAGGCTGTGGCCGTTCACCTGTAGTTCCACCACTGAGCGCATGGACCCTCTTTTGATTCTACTCGCCGGGATGGCCGTCGTGATTGGCGGCATCCTGGCCTTTCGTCTTCACGCCTTTCTGGCACTGGTCGCCGGAGCCATTGTCGTGGGTGTCCTCACGCCTTCAGCAGCCCTCGAGAAGTATGCGCAGGGACAGGTGGAGGCGGAGAAGATGACGGTCAAGGAGGCCAAGGGATTCCCGGGCAAGTCTGTGGGCAGTCGCCTGGCGGGTAAGTTTGGCGAAACGGCGGGGAAGGTGGGCATCCTCATCGCGATGGCCTCCATCATCGGCAAGTGCCTGCTGGACAGCGGAGCCGCCGATCGGATTGTGCGGTCGGCCTTGAAACTGGTGGGGGAAAAGCGTGCTCCTGTGGCCTTTCTCGGCAGTGGCTTCGTACTCTCGATCCCGGTCTTCTTCGATACGGTCTTTTACCTCATGATCCCGATCGGCAAGGCGATGGCCCTGCGCAATGTGAAGAAGTATGGACTCTATGTGCTTTCCATCGTGGCCGGTGGCACCATGGCACATTCCCTGGTGCCTCCCACGCCCGGGCCTCTGCTGGTGGCCAGTGAATTGAAGATCGACATCGGCCGGATGATGGTGGCGGGCGGCCTGGTCGGCCTGGTCACCGCCACCATTGGCTACTTCTATGCCCGCTGGTCCACCACCCGCTGGCCCATCCCGCTGAGGGACTCGGCCGACTCCAAACTGGCTGACCTGAAGGCCCATGCCGCCATGGATGAGTCCAAGCTTCCGCCACTGGCCTTCTCGCTCCTGCCCATCCTGCTGCCCGTGCTCCTCATCACGGGAGCGACTGTGCTGAAGATGCCGGCATGGAAGGAGACCTTTGCACCGATCTATCCCTTCTTCTCCTTCTTCGGCGACAAGAATGTGGCACTGATCGTTTCCGCCCTGATCGCCCTGACGATGCTGGCGCGATTCAAGAAGGGTGGAAAGGAGGCCTGGTCCTCCGCGGTCCAGCAGGCATTGGCAAGTGGGGGTGTGATCATTGCAATCACGGCGGCGGGAGGAGCCTTTGGAGGCATGCTACAGCAGTCCGGCATTGCCGAGCGTATCCAGAACCTGGCGCCTGCCGCACAAAGCCTCTGGATCCTGCCCATGGCCTTTGGCGTGACCGCCCTGGTCCGTGCCGCCCAGGGCTCGGCCACCGTGGCCATGATCACGGCCGTTGGAATCCTGGCTGCCCTTGGTGATCCTACCCGACTCGGGCTGGACCCCATCTACCTGGCCCTGGCCATCGGCTGTGGCTCCAAGCCCTTCCCATGGATGAACGACAGCGGTTTCTGGGTCATCAGTCGCATGAGCGGCATGACCGAAAGGGAAACCCTCAGAACCTTCTCAGCATTGCTCACCGTCATGGGCTTCGCCGGCCTCGCCGTGGTCATGATCGCCGCCGCGATCAAGCCGGTTTGGTGATGAACCCCAGTTCGAGGCAGGGGTTCTTTGATTGGGAAGCTCCGATGTTGAATTTCGACCTGACGAGACTATCGTTCCTTTATGTTGATCGAACAGCTTGAAGAAGAAATCAGGAATCTGTCCAGGCTCCAGAAGATCGGGATCATGGAACAGATCTGGGCTGATCTCATCAAAGATGGAGGTGACATCGATGTACCTGATTGGCATCAGAAGGAGCTTCAGGAAACTCAGGAAAGGGTTAATGGAGGCAAAGAACAGTTCATGGACTGGGAATCAGCCAAGAAGGCGATTCGCGACGCATGAACATCCGGATTCTCAGTGCTGCGTCCGAGGATCTGATCAGGGGGAAGAAGTTTTACGAGGGTCAAGGTGAGGGCTTGGGGACCTACTTTGTGGATACCCTTTTCTCGGATATTGAATCGCTTCTGCTCTACGCCGGTATTCACAAAAGGATTCTTGAGTATCACTGCATGTTTTCAAGGCGGTTTCCCTACGCGATTTACTACAAGGGGGAATCAGGAGAGATTCGGGTCTACCGGGTGCTGGATTGTAGGCAGGACCCTCAAAAAACCTCCAAGGCTTTGAATTGAATGGCTTGCCGGATTCTATCAAAAATTGGTCATTGTGAAGCTGGTTTGGTGATGAACCATGAAGGGCATGAAGGAGGAAAAAGGGATTCTGAATTAGGAAGGATGGAATCAAGGAAGCTGCTTCCTGAAGGGCGGTTCGGAGAACCCCATTTGCAACTTTCTGTGAAACTGACTGTTCGTCATTAACACTGTTTACCATGAAAGAAGCCGAGCAGATCTCCAGCAACCGAATCAGGAACCTTTCATCAGCATTGCTTGTGCTGATGGCTGTCTTCGTGGTGTTTGTTGCTTATGCAGCTGATCTTCTGATCGGAGTCGTTGCCTATACCTATGGCTATCTCGGATTTTGCCTGCTGGCCGCAATGGTGTTTGGTGGAGCGTGGCGGGCCTGTATGGGAAAGTTCGGTTCTCGGTTTGCTGTAGTGGTCTTTTCAGTCTTGGCCGTGAATCTTGTTCTGCCTCCTCCGTCTGAGCGCCTGTTGCGCTCCGTAATGATTGAGGCGCCTCCAGGTACCGATGCGACAGAAATCGCAGGTATTGTGGGACGACAATACGAAGATAGCCCCTACGCGATGCCACGCATCCTTCAAGATAGTGCAGGGGGCATCGATCGGATCCATGTTTCCCTCTTGTCTCAGAAGGAGAAGCACTGCACTTCCGTAATCTTTCTTCTGGAGAATGGGCAGGTTTCACAAAGTTTCTTTTCCCCAGACTGAATATCTCACGCCCGCTACGCTCAAGGCGCAAAGGCTCAAAGAAGAAAAGGTTATTCCTGTTTTCTTGAGTTCCTAAATCAAAACTTCTGGTTGTATTCTTCCACATGGGCAAGCCATGTAGAAAAGTAGGTTGGATCTGCAAGCTCTTCGTGTACTTCATGGTTCAATACAGTTCTTCGGTTCATGGAATGGAATGCAGTCAGTGAGAATGGTGTGGTGGCTGGTGGCGGGGCTGAGGCCGTGGCGGCGGGGCTTGGGATTCTGAATGCGGGTGGCAATGCTGCGGATGCGGCGGTGGCCACGATTCTTGCCCTCAATGTCACGGACCACGGTTATTGCTCCATCGGTGGAGAAGTCCCTCTTCTGATCTATTCGGCACGGGATCGCGAAGTGAAATCCCTCTGTGGGCAGGGGCGTGCTCCGCTTTCGCAGGAGGCGATTGATTGGTATATGCGACATGGGATTCGGGGCGGAGGCGACATCAAGATGGCGCCGGTTCCGTCGGTGGTGGATCTGTGCGTCACCACCCTTCAACGATATGGCACGCGCTCCTTCGATGAGATCGTGGTTCCAACTCTTGAGCTGTTGGACAAGGGAACTGATGCCTGGCATCCAAAGCTTGCCGTCACATTGCGCAAGTTGGTGGAAGAGGAAAGGAGCACTTCGGGAAATCGTAAAGAGAAGCTTCAGGCGGTGTCGGATGGGTTTTACGGGCGAGGCTCGACGAAATGCGACATCGCTGATGCGCTGGTGTCTGACTATATCGAGAAAGGTGGATTTCTCAGAAGACCGGATCTGGCGGCACATAGGACCACAATCGAAGATCCGGTCACGGTCAACTACCGGGGTTACACTATCTGCAAGTGCGGCCCGTGGACTCAGGGTCCTTTTCTCTGTCAGTCACTGCGTCTGCTGGAAGGCTTCGACCTGAAGGGCATGGGGCTGAATTCGTCGGATTACATCCACGTCGTTGCGGAAGCCATCAAGCTGGCCATGGCGGACCGCGATGAATACTACGGCGATCCCGATTTTGTTGAGGTTCCCTTGGAAGCACTGCTTTCCGATGCCTACACGGTGATGCGTCGCTTCCTGATTGAAATGGAAAAGGCATCCCAGCAGGCGCGTCCGGGTGATCCTTTCAACATGAAGCCACTCAAGGGTTCGGGTGTGTTCCGTCCCGGATTAGGTGGAACAACCACCTGTGTGGTGGCGGACCGTTGGGGCAATGTGGTTGCAGCCACACCCAGTGCGAATGTGCCGAAGGAACCCCGCGATGGAGGTTCGGCAGGGGTGACGTTCAGCAACCGCCTTCGCAGCCTGAATACGACTCCAGGACATCCCAATTGCATCCAGCCTGGAAAGCGTCCACGAATCACCCTGACGCCTACACTGGTTCTCAAGGAGGGGAAACCTGTCATGGCCGTCAGCGTGGCTGGACAGGATCTCCAGGATCAGGTGACGCTGAACCTGCTGCTGGACGCCATTCACTTCGACATGCGACCGGACGCTGCAGTGACGGCTCCTCGCTTTGCCACCGAACACCATCAGGATTCCTTTGATCCCAACCCGGATCGTGAAAAGACCTTCAAGGGAGTTGGATCCCTGTTGATAGGTGAAGGGATCGAATCTTCTGTCACAAACGATCTCTTGCTGCGCGGGCACAAGGTTGATTCAAGAAAGTCTCCAATAGGAAGACCTGTGATGCTCCATGTCGATCACGAGAACGGACTGATGCATGCGGCAGGCGATCCAAGGAACAACCACCATGCAGCTGGGGTGTGATTCTTAACCATGAAGAGCATGAAGGACATGAAGGGAGAATTATTTTTCATGCTCTTCATGTCCTTCATGGTTTCCTCCTGATTGGTTCAGTAGCTATTGGACCTCCGGTTTCTTTGCTTTTCAGGCCGATGGGCTATTCCTGCAGTAACCGTCCTTGGTAGAGCAGCTTCTTCGGAAGGAAAGGTTCAAGCTCTGAAGATCTCGCAACCTCTGTCCAGATCTTCAGCACACGCTGGTCGGAGAAGGCTTCGTGATAGCGGATCTCAACATGTTCTTTCTGGAGGATTCCTGCGAGGGCGTTTCCCTTGTAGTCATCCTCATAGCTCAGGCCATGCATCTTGACGTCGCGATGCTGCTGCGTGATTGGAAAGAAAAGGATTC